>CAJXQP010000245.1 GCA_913058275.1 uncultured Gammaproteobacteria bacterium
GAGATCAGCCTCGGTCTCGTGGGCTCGGAGATGTGTATAAGAGACAGATTCTACTCATGCCTTTCCTGAAACTCTTGACCTACAGATGGGGTTAGTTGCGACTTTGGATTTCACTGGGATGACCAGACTCCAAAACAATTTTAAAGTCCGATTCCTTCGATCTTCGCAACTGTTTCGATATCTTTGTCGCCACGTCCAGACAAATTGATAACTATGTTTTTGTCCCGCGGCAGGGTCGCTGCAAGCTTCATCGCATAGGCAACAGCGTGACTGGGCTCCAGAGCTGGGATAATACCTTCGAGTCGTGTGAGCTGATGAAACGCCTTCATGGCTTCTTCATCCGTTGCATCCACATAGTTAACTCGTTTCATGTCCTTCAGCCAGGAATGCTCTGGGCCAACGCCTGGATAATCCAAGCCGGCAGAGATCGAATGCGTTTCTAGGACCTGACCGGCCTCATCCGACATTAGATAGGTTCTATTGCCATGTAATACCCCCGGCGCACATCCTGAACTCAAAGGAGCGGCATGCTTGCCCGTAGCCAAGCCGTGACCTCCAGCCTCAACTCCGTACATCGCGACAGATTCATCTTTTAGAAACGGATGAAATAAACCTATGGCATTGGAACCGCCACCCACACAGGCAACCAGAGCATCAGGTAGCTTGCCAAATTGCTCAAATGATTGTTCGCGTGCCTCTCGACCGATAACACATTGGAAATCACGCACTAGCTTGGGATAAGGATGCGGGCCGGCAACGGTGCCGATTATATAATAAGTATTATCAACATTCGTTGCCCAGTCGCGCAGGGCTTCGTTCATCGCGTCTTTTAAGGTTCGCGAGCCCGACTCGACAGAGATCACGTTCGCACCCAATAGCTTCATGCGATAGACATTCGGTGCCTGCCTGATTATGTCTTCAGCGCCCATGTAGACATGACATTCCAAGCCCAGCTTGGCTGCAACAGTGGCACTGGCCACACCGTGCTGCCCGGCTCCTGTCTCCGCGATGATTCGCGTCTTGCCCATGTGTTTAGCCAGCAGAGCCTGACCAATTGTATTGTTAACCTTATGTGCACCGGTGTGATTTAAGTCTTCACGTTTCAGATAAATGTTTGCGCCACCAGCGGCCTCAGTTAAACGCTGGGCAAAATACAGAGGCGAGGGTCTACCCACATAATGTTTTAACTCAGAATCATACTCGGCCCAGAAATTCTCATCCGCCGATAATTTTTCATACACTTGTGCCAACTCTTCGACGGCGGCGATCAATGTTTCACCAACGAACACACCGCCGTAGGGACCAAAATGTCCTGACGCGTCTGGCCCATCGAATACAGTTGGATCAAATCCCGCCGGATCGACTACGGCAGCATACTCTTCAAGCTTAGCCACTTGCTCTTACTCCTTGGATAAATAATTGCATTTTGTTTAGGTCTTTAATTCCTTTGCTCGCCTCGATGCCGCTACTTACATCGACGCCGAAGGGTTGAACTATCTCGATTGCCGCTCTCACATTGGCAGGTCCAAGCCCACCGGCAAGAACTAGACGCGACCGCTGCTGCTGCGTTAGCTCAGCCACTCTGCCCCAATCGAATGTCTTACCCGTACCGCCAAGCATTATTGGGTCAAAACTATCCAGCAGCATATACTGAGCGGATTCGTATTTGGCAAATTCAGATTTCAGGTCGCTATCTGCCTTAACTGCTATAACCTTCATATAGGGCGTTTCGAACTGTTCGCAAAATTCGGCGGACTCATTGCCGTGAAACTGCAGTAAGTCTACTACGCCTGTCCCAAGCACTTCTCTTACGAGCTCTGGCGTGGGGTTAACGAACAATGCCACTACGACCACTCGTTCCGACAGGCCCTCAACCAAGCTCACCACATCAGTCACCGCTATAGCACGGGGGCTTTTAGGATAGAAATTCAAGCCGATTGCGTCCGCACCAAGTTCGGCCGCTGCTAAGGCGTCCTGCGCTCGCGTTATACCGCAAATTTTTGTCCAGGTTTTCTTCAAGGTGAGTCTAGAGGCTTGTGAAAGAAACGTATTCTAGCAAATCAACAGATTCCCGACTATCGAGGAGACCAAAAACTTACTCTACGTCCTAGCTGGCATTTCAGATTGCTAACAGCAGGTCTGGCCGGGAAATCTCGCTGGGCAAGGCACAACTCTGAGGATACCCAACTCCAACTAGATAGAGGCCGTCCGGCTGAGCCGTAGGAGCTGCCTGCGACCTATCTTGCAGCGACAGTAACTCCCCGATCCAAGCTGGGTCTTTATCGCCTGAACCTACTTGCAGCAAGGATCCCATCATATTGCGAACCATGTGCTGCAAGAATGCATTCGCTTTAACATCGAAGATGAGAAAGCCGCCTCGGCGATATATATTGGCATGCATAACATTGCGCATCGCCGTCTTTGATTGACAGCCGGCAGCACGAAAGGAGGTGAAGTCCTGTTCGCCAAGAAAGTGTTGCGCAGCCGCATGCATCGAGATTTCATCCAACTCACGGCGAAAATAACTCGCTCTACTATGCAGCATTGCAGATTGCGTGTCACGCCGGTACATCAGATACATATAGCGCCTGGACAACGCGCTAAAACGAGCATGGAAATCATCGTCCTGCGCCCGTGACCACACTACCCGGATAGATCTTGGGAGCATACTGTTTACGCCATGCGTCCAAGCTTTGGCGCCTCTGTCAACTTCAGTATCAAAGTGGACTACTTGGCACGTAGCATGAACACCGGCATCTGTTCGGCCGGCACAACTTACCACAACATCTCTATCGGCAACTTTACTTATCGCGGTTTCAAGATACTGCTGGACGGTTTCTTGCTGCGGGAATTTTTGTTTCTGCCAACCGGAATACGTAGAACCATCGTATTCGATGCCCAGCGCTATGCGGTGACTATTCTCAGTGGCTTGTTCGGGATTTCGCACGGATCAGGTTGACACTCTGTTGCGCAAGCAAGTACAAGACATTTAGCCTGACTTGCCATCGAGTGATCCGAGCAACTTGCTGGCTTCCTCTATCTGCTCGTCGGAGCCTTCCTTGATGACTTCCTGCAAGATTTCCGTAGCCCCCTCCATGTCTCCCATATTTTGATAGGCATAGGCGAGCTCTAACTTAGTAGCTGTTTCATCGTCAGCGGATAGCATGTTGATTTCTTCTATATCATCGACAGACTCGACACCTACATCGTCAGCGGATAAAAAATCGAGATCGTCGTCGCTAGCTATATCATCTTCAGTCGCTGCGATAGCCTTTTGGGGCTCTTCATCATTGTCGATATCAAATTCAATCTCGTCGTCGATTACTACCTCAGCTGCTTCTGCATCCAAGTCTAGGAAGTCGTCATCTGCGTCAGCATCGCTTAGGGTAGCCTCTTCGGTGCCCGGCTCAATCTCGAATTCATCTAAATCGAAATCGAAATCTTCTGAATCTTTTGCTTCGCTATCTACCGCGTTCGAATCGTCATCTAAATCAAATTCGAACGTTTCTGTTCCTTCTGATTCTAACTCTTCTACATTGCTTTCCCCAGCATCGTCATCGCCGCTAAGGTCGAACATCATATCTACATCATCAGATACAACGGAGACTTCTTCAGTAACTGCTGTGCTGGCTGGCTCATCTTTAGCCTCGTCATCATAAGCGAAGGAGTCCAGACCTATACCTAAGTCGTCTAGGAAAGATTTGGTTTCCGACTCTCGGTTTGCCGCCTCTTCTGCCTTCGCTGATTCATCGGTCTCGGGCTGTTCAGCTTCTTCTGCTTCTGTTTCTAACAAATGTTCAACTTCCGAAATTTTCGCCCTAACTTCTTCGTTCTCGCCTTGTTCTTGAAGCGAGGTACTTAGCATGATAAATGCGCGGCGATATTGTTGCTCGCCTATTAAGTTTTCAACAATCGAGATTACGTTTAGTTGTGGCGCTTCTTCAGTCGCACCCCCTTCTTCCCCAACTTCCTCTGAGTTCCCGGCTTCGCCTGAAACACCTATGATGTCATCGAGCTCGCTATCTAAGTCGGATGGATCGTAGTCCTGGAATTCTGTGGCAGCCTCGTCTTTCTCTGAATCTTCGGTGTTGGCTTGTGCGGCGTCAGCATCAAAATCCTGCCCTGCTAAATCATCAATATCGTGGTCGTCTGTTTTCGCTGCGCGATTTCTGCGCAGCATCAGCACGACTAGCAGCAAGATGACCAAAACAATACCGAAGAGTATGAATAGGCTGTTGCCCGTTAATATGCGCATCACGTCATCAACTAGGCTGGTCGGCGGGTCTACCGGCAAAGTGGCCTCTGCCGCTGCGGCAGTCTGCATTGCCTGCTGCTCCGCTATTAGCTGCGCCTCTGCAGCAGCGGCCCTAAGCGACACTTGCAATTGCGCTAGCTGCATATCTTGCAGGCGAATAATCTCCTGTGCTGCAGCGATCTGAGTCTCGAGATCAGCCATGCGGGAATCTAATTCTTCACGCTCTATTCTCGCGCGATCTGCTTCTTCGGAACGCTGTGCTAATTGTGCTTCTAATTCGGCAATACGCTGATCGAGTGACTCGTTCTCGGCATCTGCTAATTCTGCGGCACCACTGTTCGCATCAATCGCATCATCGGAACTCACTACGCTCAACTGACCCTGAGGCTGATCATCTTGAACTGGTGTTGCATTAGCCGGTGCCGCAAGGGGCTGAACGTCAACTTCAGCGAATTCTTGGTTCTGGCGCGCTACCTCGTCAACCGCATCGCGAGGATCGATCGACTGTATCTCTTCTAGGCTCGGAACTCGTAAAACTTGACCACTGCGCAGTCTATTGATGCTGTCTCTTATACACATCTCCGAGCCCACGAGACCGAGGCTGATCTCG
>CAJXQP010000246.1 GCA_913058275.1 uncultured Gammaproteobacteria bacterium
GTCGGCAGCGTCAGATGTGTATAAGAGACAGCTTCTGTCCGGGGTAGTCTCTGCACAGGATCCGGCTCCTACGTTCTATGCCGATGCGCTTCCTTTGTTCCAGAAGAACTGCGTCGCTTGCCACCAGCCCGATGGTCCCAAGGTAGGCGGCATAACCGCACCGATGTCTCTCATGGATTACGATCAGGCCAAGCTCTGGGCGCCTATGATCAAGAACGCTCTCATCACCGGATACATGCCGCCGTGGGGTGCACACGAGCGTCATCGCGGCGAGTTCAAAGACGAACGCTATATAGAAGACAATGAACTAGCCACGCTTGTAGCCTGGGTAGATGGCGGCGCACTAGAGGGTAATCCTGCTGATGCTGCCGACCAATCAGGTCAAATTGCCGAGGCAGGCGGAACTGTCTTACCGGAGTCTGGGTGGTGGATCGGCGATCCTGATTTGGTAGTGCAATTCGACAAACCAGTTTATGTCGAAGATGACGTGCTTGATTGGCAGCCCACGGTGCTGATGCCAGTTCCCGAAGGTGCACACACAGAGCCTAAGTGGGTCTCCAAAGCCGAACTCGCTCCCGGCGGACCTTGGGTCCATCACATAGTTTCCAGCCACATGGGTGTTGGCGTTCCTGGTCGCGGCCCGTTTACCTATCCCGAAGGCTGGGGCGTGCTCATGCCGGAAGATCCATTCATCACCGTGAACATGCACTACCACAAGGATCCTGGCGAAGGCACGGCCGTAACTGACATGACTCGCGCCGGATTCGTCTTCTATGAAGATGGCACCGTTATCGATCACGTCGTGGAGACTAATCTACTACCTCATAATGGCTGGACTATCCCGCCAGGCGATCCTAACTACAAGGTAACCAACACACACGAGATCGAAGAAGATATTTACCTGCTATCCATGGGTCCGCACATGCACTACCGCGGCAAAGCCATGCGCTATGAAGTGGAGTATCCCGACGGAGAGAGAGAAACGCTGCTATGGGTGCCCGACTACGACTTCAACTGGCAGTTCTTGTACGAGTATCAGGAGCCCAAGTTCCTGCCGGCCGGCACGGTCATGCACCTGAGCTGGTGGTTCGATAACTCTGCACAGAATCGCTGGAATCCTGACTCTAGCGCAGCCGTTGAATACGGCCCTGCCACCACCGATGAAATGGCAAACGCGCGCATCTACTTTGCGCCAACGACAAAGCGCGGCATCGTAGTGGGCAACGATATACCTGCCGACATTCTCGAGACAGCGCAGAAAGAAGAACAGACTCGTCGCGAACGCGCAAACCTGTTAGATCAGAGTCAAGATGACTTTGACTGGTTGACCGAAGACAGCGATTAGTTGATAGAAAGTTAAGGTCGTGATTCATGTTTAGACCGACCAAAAAAAAAGACCTACCGAATAACGGCGGGTCTTTTTTTGGCTTGTAGTTTTTGTTTACAAGGGATTAAGTAACTGTGATTGGCGTCCAGGTCTTGTGGCGTGCCATCACATCTTCGACCGTGTGCTTGCAGACTCCCGCCTTAGTTATCAACTTGCTTTCGCAAATATCACAACGCACGCATTCCTTAAAGTCGACCTCATGAGCGCGAATCGCGCCAGTCGGGCAACTGTTTTCACAGACCTTGCACACCTCGCACTGCTGAACGCGCTTGATACGAAATGGCGAAAGAAAGGAAGTAACACCGAGTGCAGCTCCTAAAGGGCAGGCGTAGCGGCAATAGAATCGACTGACGAACATCGAGGCCACTATGAACACGGCGAGTATGGCCCATAACAACATATTTCGACTAAAGTAGAAGATAGTGCCGAAAGGCTCAAAATATTGGAATAGACTCAGATCGCTAAACGTCAGCGATGTCACAACCAGCAGCGCGAGTATCCCATATTTGATAGTCAGCGCCTTATCATGAATCGCCTGAGGCACTTCAAGCTGCCACTTCTTCGGCATGATACGAGTAATAAAGTCCTGCAAGGCCCCGAAAGGACAAAGTGAAGAACAAAAAACCCTACCCCAGAACAGTGTGGTAACAATCGTAAAGACGACGATTAACAATAGCGGTAAATCGTTCAAGAACAGAGACGGCCCTTGTTTTAATCCATTGGTGATATGCGACACCGAGAGAAAAGTGCCGTTATAGAAGCCTAGATAAAACAAAGTATAGGCGAGCGTTACCCAGCGTATTGTCGAACTCTTACGCAAAAATGCCGTCATCACCATCGCGAAGAGAAGCAACAGAGCAAGTACCTCCGCCGCTGGCGCACTATTAATCAGGGTAGCTAATACACCCTCGTCAACCTCTTCGAAATCATCAAACTCAGGAAACGGGTTCGCAGACTTAGGCAAAAACTCGGCCGGCAAAGGGGCTCCTGTAGCCAACGAAAGGGGAACGGGAGGAATTTGATAATCGACCTGCGCGAGCTCCTCAACGGACTCAACCTGAAGACCGGTGTCATATAGCACGGTAAAAGGTTGGCTCAGATCAATGTCATTAGACATGACAATTGCACCGGCAAACCTTACTTGACCTGCAATCTTGCCGTTATCGGCACTGCCTACATAAACAAAGCGGCGACGCTCGATGTTATACACAGCGTCGCCCTGCGTAATTGCCAGGCGTTCCTGACGAAAGGGCGTGGAGGCATTACCAGCTATACCGACCAGTAACATGTTGCCATCTTCTACTCTGTTACTCGCCTCCCTCTCTGCGCGTGAATAGTCATCGGGACCGACGATTAGCTCACCTATCGCCTCATTTCCTATATACGCGAGCGTAAGATTTAACTGAGTTAGATCTTCGAGCAGGATTGGAAATTCTTTGACAAACCCAGACTCCTTCATCTCTTCCCAGGACTGCGCCTGTAAGATTTGCAACGCCACTTCACCGCTGTTCGCGTTAGCGACAAATTCGGAGTCCGTCAGATAACTCCGGGCAACCGTGCGCGCTGCATTGCGAATGCCCCGAGATGTAGCCCAGCTGGTTATAGTAGCGCGGGACACGCCATCGAGGTCGCGACCAACACGGAAGCCATCGGATACAGACATACCTTCAAACTGATGGGGGAAGCGCTCAGAATTGATGAAATCGCCGCGTATACTTTTATACGATTCGCGATAGTACAGAACCTCTATTCCCGACAACATTCCTTCGAGGTCCATTCCAACCAAGACTTCTATGGGTGCGCTGTAGCCGATCTCTTCAGGCGGATAGTCTGGCGTCTCGAATAGGTAACCGATCAGTTCGCCCTCGGTGCCCTCCTGTGCTGCAGAAAATGCTCTATAGACAGGCGGATCACCCGCCTTCTCGGAAAAACTAGCCGCGTCAGGCATAACCTCCTTCAGCAGCGTAATGTCTGCCTCGGTTAAGCCCGCCTGCGCTAGGGCAATAGCCGGGAGTAACCCGAGAGTCGCGAAAAACTTGGGTAGGCGAATCAGAGGGGTAAGTAATAATCTCAAAGTACGGCAGAACTGCATTCTTATTATTTTCCTATTTTGAGTTCTTCAACTAGAGTGCTTCTTTTTAATCTAGTAAATCCTACATCTAAATACTGGAACCTCGGGGAATCATCAACTACCTCAGGAAACTGCTCGGTATTTAATCAAATATCCGCGAACAGGTACATCACTTACTACACGCTCTAGCGAGCCATGGCTGCAGATCGCCGACTTGCCCCCCGACTCACGGGAGCGCGCTCCGCTCAATAGACGTTTAGTCGCAATCTTAAAAAACCGACACAGAGTTTGATCATCTCGACTGAGCGCCGTGAATCATCGAGGATGTCGAAGGCATGCACTCCCTCAGGATAGCTAATAACACTCACTGGGCTATTTCGAGCGACTGCCTCCCTCTCAAAGTTATCGATAGAATCATTCAAACCAGAAAACTCATCCTTACCTGCACGGATAACCAAGATAGGGGTATTTTCAGGGAAGTTCTTCATGCCGTCATGGGGGTTCGCAAAGCCGATTGCCTGCGCTGTCTCTTGCAGTACGCAAGAGCCCGCCGAGTCCAACATAAACCCGTATAGCAAAGCCGCACAGCGCACAGCGCTATCTTTGTGCAGGACGTTAATCGCATTCGGCACGCTGCCCGAGCAAGACCAAACGGCTATCCGCTCGGAATCAATCTGCAACTGCTGCGCCTCGCAGCGCAGGAACTCCAGCAGCTTGAAGGCGTCTTCAACGGGCTCGACATTGCTGTAAATTACGGCCGCCATGCCGCTCGCCGCAAGCAGTTTTGCCCAGTCCTTAAAGGCCTGTATCTGCATCTGCTTCATGCCAAGCCGTTCTTCGAACCCTGAATCTGGATAACCCGTCACCAGCACCACCACCGGTGCTGGTGCTTCGGTTTTCTCTGGGAGATAGAGATCGAAAATTCTTGCATCGTCAGCATAGCTGATACCCTCTCGCACATTACCTGCATAGGGCAGTTGATAGACTAGAGGGTTGGTGAACAATGAATTTTCTGTGCTGGAGTCTTCAGTCATGGCGTGTTTCTCGAATAGCGATTTCCCAAACAAAAAACCCCCACTCCGGCTGGAGCGAGGGTTTCTAACTGTCTACTTAAATAGTGAGCTCATGCTATGCCCAAGCTGCTATTCAGGTCAATACCAAATAGCAGGTCTTCCCCCCCCCAACCCCTTCTTCGCGACAACAAAAGTGAGCAAATATTGATCAAAAAGCCCTCATTTACGCTGAATTGGGTGGCTGTATAAAAAATAACCTTTCAGCCTCCAAATCGCGTAAATAACCCCCTATTGGCGCCATTTTCGGGCTGTCTCTTATACACATCTGACGC
>CAJXQP010000247.1 GCA_913058275.1 uncultured Gammaproteobacteria bacterium
ACACCTCTCTATTCGTCGGCAGCGTCAGATGTGTATAAGAGACAGGTATTAATATCTCGCATTAATATTAGGAAACGTCTGCTTTGATATTTTGGATCTATACAATGAGGAATAAAAAATAAATAAGATTGACCGACATACAAAGAGGCTAAATGATGAAGACGATCAAAGATCTAAGGAGGCGGAAATCCTAGAGCGGAGTTAGTGCCGATTGCGAATCAACAGGGAAAATAACGAAATTTCTCAGTTTAGCAGCACAGTTATTTCTTCTTCGATAAGATCTTTATCCAGTAACTCATCATATAGCTCATGTGGGATGTTGTTGGTCGCGAGGCCCAAAATT
Source organism: uncultured Gammaproteobacteria bacterium (assembly GCA_913058275.1). Classification (GTDB taxonomy): domain Bacteria; phylum Pseudomonadota; class Gammaproteobacteria; order Pseudomonadales; family Pseudohongiellaceae; genus UBA9145. The sequence goes on from CAJXQP010000247.1 coordinate 344, forward strand.
GCACCCAGCACAGTTCCACGATGCACATTATCACCACCAAGGTTAGCATTCGCCAGTAGGCCGGCCTTCGGTTTTTCTGCGTACTTGTAAGCGAGATAAAGTACGCTGGGCCAAGAGTCACTTATGTAGCAGGCTGAAGAGAACAGGCGGCCTACTACGTCATTGTCCGAATGTACTTTGCTTAGTAACTCGGGCATAGCCATTCCAATGCTACGCTTTGCCCAGGTAGCTATAATTTCTTGAGCGGAGTCCGCTTCCAGTCGAAACAGTAGTGCATCTAATAGTCCTACATAGTCACTGCAAACTTTTGCCAAATATTCGTCTGGGTGAGTAAGTTGCAAATGCTTGTGACAGATGGTTTGGGCGATTTCAAGTGAAGTGCCACGCAACCGTTCAGATATTACAATTGGAGCGATTGTTACTAGGCCCCCGATAGATGCCGTATCATGTGTCACGGCGCCACATTTGTTACGATTTTTACCAGCGGCCAAGTTCGCAAAAAATCCGCGGTGATAGGATTCGGCGTATGTATCTGGATGCAATACCGGGTCGGCTGTCATTAGTTCGATGTAGGCATCAAGAAATAGGTCCTCATTGTAGTGCCCGCCGTTAGCGGCGAGAGTTCGCATCGTGGCTCTAGCACAATGTGCATTAAGCGTATTCTCCCCAGCGCGCATACCCTGATGATAGTGTTGATTTGATTGATTCCAGAACTGTCGCTTACCCTTGAGTATCACGTCGCCCACAATTTCGGCCTGATATCTTTTGGAATGAGGTGCATTGCGCCCGCCTTGCTTGGTGGAATGAAGTGACATGATCGATGAGGGATGGTGCTTAGGAGCGGCTTCAAGCTTGGTGATCCCGGCGGAGAACTGCTTATAAATATCCATTAGGTTGTAATACCAGTGCACAGGCATGGCTAGAGAGTCTCCTATAAACATGGATTGTAATGAGGCTGCTGCGCGCTGCTGAGTTGTGGATAAACTGTTCATGCTATCCCCTAATTTATTTCTAGCGATTGCTTTTGGCATGTAAGTGAAAGAAGTGATACGTCCTGTAAACAATTATGGATTGCCGTAGCTGAATCTTTGGCATGCTGTTAGGGTTGAACTCTTCGCACTAACAGAATATGGGCTATTGGTTCGTGTCCATAAGTTAAAATAGTAGAGTAGTCGTATCATGGCATCATCAAAACTCAGTACGGCACAATTGCAGGGGAATCTGCGTCGCTTTATTATTTTTCGTCTGTTCTATTCCGCTCGTTTCTACTATCCAGTGTTTACCGTGTTGTTCTTGGACTATGGACTGACACTAGAGCAGTTTGCCATTCTTAATATTGTATGGGCCCTTACTATAGTGCTGGCAGAAGTGCCCTCCGGTGCGTTGGCTGATATCGTCGGTCGTAAGCGCTTGGTGGTTTTTGCGGCGATCATGATGGTGGTCGAGATGGCTTTGATCGTATTTGCGCCGATTGGTGCATCGCCTTTTCTATTTTCGCTGTTTCTCGCTAACAGGATTTGTTCCGGTTTGTCTGAAGCCGCTGCAAGTGGGGCCGATGAGGCATTGGCCTATGACTCGCTAAAGGCTCTGGGGCGCGAAGATGATTGGGCGAAAATTTTACAGCGCACGACACAAGTTGTTTCCGTCGGGTTTTTCATGACAATGATTCTTGGGGCATTCGCCTATGATCCGAACATGGTGAATGGTTTGCTTTCGGCCATAGATCCGCAATGGCAGTTGTCCAACAATCTCGTTATCCGTCTGCCGATAATATTAACGCTGATCACCTCGTTTATCGTTCTCGGCACCGCTTTAGGGTTTCATGATATTGATGTCGGCGAAGACGAACCCTCCGACTCGCAGCATCTGACAGGGAATTTCCTATTAGATCCTTTTCGTAAAATAGTAGTTGCCGCAAAATGGACGATTAACCATCGATTTGTGTTGTTTGTCATACTGGCGGCACTGGCCTTGGACAGCGTGGGTAGACAATTTGTGGTGCTTGCCAGTGAATACTACCGCGTTATAGATATACCTGTGAGTTGGTTCGGATTTATCGGGGCTGGCATGTCTTTAGTGGGGATGGTGAATGCGATATTGTCTCGCTATCTTGTTACAAACCACTCGCCACTATTCAACTTTTTAACACTCTCTTTTCTTTTAATGGCCGGTCTGCTTGGGCTTGGTTTCGCTATTCCTTATTACGGAGTAATTTTCGCTGTAGGCGCGTTCGCGATGATGGGTATGGTGCAGTTTCAGTCTAGTTACTACATCAATAAGGAAGTTGATTCTGTACATAGGGCGACGGTTCTCAGCTTTAAGGGACTAGCCTTAAATTTGGGGCTCGGATTTGCGAGTCTCCTATACACAGCTTATGTGGCGCTATTGCGAGCGCGGCAAGAAGGCACAGTGCCCGAGGAGGCCCTTCGTGATGCCATATTCTTGGATGCTCTGCGCGGCTTTCCTATCTATTTTTTGGCACTCTTCCTAATTGTCTTGCTGCTAGGCCGAGCATTGATAAAACCTCTAAGTGCAGTTCTCTCTAGACGTTAAAACCCAGTTGGAAATAAATAAGGTGCTTGGCTGGTCTGAGCGGCTAGTTATGGCGTATAAGAAGAAATATTTTTTTTTATAGGTGAAAAGTGCAGCCCCTATCAAGTAAGCATGCAATATCGTATGAAGTTCTACCAACAGCCCGTCCAATATCCCTCGACGGTAAAGATGTCGAAGCCAAGCGGCAAGAGCTGTTAGGTTATTTCGTCTCTACTTGGGAGCAGTATGAGGCTCTGTTCTCTGCGCTTAAGGATGAGGCCTTGTACACCACAGCGGAGTCCTTGCGGCACCCTCTGATCTTCTATTTTGGGCATACGGCTACGTTCTATGTGAATAAAATGATATTGGCTCAATTTACTGACGCGCGTATAGATCCTGAATTGGAGGCCATGTTTGCCATCGGTGTCGATGAGATGTCCTGGGATGATTTGGACTCCGCTCACTATGACTGGCCGACAAGAGAGGTCGTTAAAGAATACCGAGACAAGGTCAAGGCGCGAATCTGTGCCTTCATCAAATCTATGCAGATCACGCTGCCTATCACTCAGCAATGCCCGGCATGGTTAGTCTTGATGGGCATTGAGCATGAGCGGATTCATCTTGAAACCTCGTCTGTGATCATGCGTATGTTGCCGCTGCATCTTATCGATGCGATACAAGCCGAATTGTGGCCAGTTTGCACCGAGGCAGGTATCGCGCCGGGTGTGGAATGGTTGTCGATACCTGCGACTGTGGTAAAGCTCGGTAAGAGTGACAGTGATCGTAGCTATGGTTGGGATAACGAGTACGGTAACGACGAACAGAAGGTAGAGCAATTTAAGGTCGCTACGACTTTGGTAAGTAATCAGGACTTCCTCAAATTTGTGCAGGCATGGGGCTATAAGAAAGCTCGCTACTGGACAGCAGAAGGGAGGCAGTGGTTGCACTACACCCAATCACGGCATCCAAAATTCTGGCGAACTGAGCTGAGCGGGAAATATCTGCAGAGGAATCTGTTCTCGGAAATGGCCTTGCCGATGGATTGGCCCGTCGAGGTGAATTATCTGGAGGCGAAAGCCTACTGTAATTGGATGGCCGAACGCATTGGTGAGCCGGTGAGATTGCCAGTGGAGGCTGAATGGTCTGCGCTGCGTCAATCAGAATTAGGAGAGGCTTCCGGCGAGGGCAATATCAACTTAGACCAGTATGCCTCGTCCTGTCCAGTGACGGAAAATCGGCATGGCAGGCTGTATGATGTCACTGGCAATGTCTGGCAATGGACAGAATCACCTATCGATGGCTATCCAGGCTTTAATGTACATCCTTGGTATGACGATTTCTCGACGCCGACTTTTGATGGCAAGCACAACTTAATTAAGGGCGGGTCTTGGATATCTACAGGAAACGAAACCCTTGCTTCATCGCGCTACGCATTTCGCCGACACTTTTTTCAACACGCAGGATTTAGAATGGTTATATCTGAGCAAGAGCCTGAAAAACAGGCACAAGATAATGTTTATGAAACAGATGAGTTGATTGCGCAGTACTGTGAGTTCCACTATGGCAATGAATATTTCTCTGTGCAAAATTTCCCTGTCGCGTGTGTGCAGACGCTCATGACTCATGTGCAAGCGAATAGTATCGCTACAGATCGGGCTCTCGATTTAGGTTGTGCGGTAGGTCGGTCCTCATTTGAGTTGGCGAAGAATTTTCAGCATGTGGATGCGTTAGATTTTTCTGCGCGTTTCGTACAGCAAGGAGCGAAGTTACAGGCACACAATCGGCTGCGCTATACGCTCCCAGTCGAGGGGGATATCGTCGAGTATCGAGAGGTTTTACTGGATAAATTGGGCTATGATGATGTGAAAGCTGTCTCTTATACACATCTGACGCTGCCGACGAATAGAGAGGTGT
>CAJXQP010000248.1 GCA_913058275.1 uncultured Gammaproteobacteria bacterium
AATCAGGCCGTAGCCTGGTTTTTTTATGTACCGGTGAGCGCTGCCTGCGCGCTAAAGACTAACTTAGAGAAGCAAGAATTTGCTCCTTGATTGCATCTACACTAGCAATACCGTTCACTTTTATAACTTTTACTAGCTGGCCTTGTGCCTCTATGTCCTGATAAAACTTAACCAGTGGTTCTGTCTGCTCATGATAAACATCTAGACGCGTGCGAATCGTATCTTCCTGATCATCTTCTCTTTGAATCAGATCTTCGCCCGTTTCATCATCCTTACCCGCCACTGTAGGCGCGTTAAATTCAACATGGTAAACACGACCAGAGTTAGGATGCACTCTTCTGCCTCCCAGGCGCTTGACGATTTCGTCATCGGCAACATCGATCTCTAGCACAACATCGATGGGTACAGCGGCCTCAACCATAGCCTGCGCTTGTGGGATGGTGCGAGGAAAGCCATCGAACAAAAAACCTGACTTACAGTCATCCGCTGTGATGCGCTCTTTTACCAAAGCTATGATTATTTCGTCAGTTACTAGGCCGCCCGATGCCATCACCTGCTCAACCTGCAACCCTAGTTCTGTCTTCGCCTTCACCGCCGCGCGCAGCATGTCGCCGGTAGAGATTTGTGGAATTCCAAAGCGCTCACAGATGAATTGTGCCTGCGTTCCCTTGCCTGCGCCTGGCGCCCCTAACAAAATAACTCTCATTGCGTACTCCTGTGTCCTAGTTCTAGTTGTAATAATTCAATATTGCTCAATGTTGTTTGCCAGTGATGCTTCATAGACCCGTGCTCTTCGCCTGATCCCAAAGAGCATCCAATTCTTCTAAATTGGCGTCTTTAAACACTTTACCCTGCTTGGAGAGGGCTACCTCTATCCACTTAAAACGTAACTCAAAGCGCCGATTCGTAGATCTGAGCGCTACTTCGGGCTCAATTTTGCTATGCCGCGCTAAGTTTATCGTTGCGAACAGTACGTCCCCTAACTCGTCACTTATCCTCTCATGATCGCCGCTAGCCAAGGCTTCCTCAAATTCCGCTACTTCTTCTTTCAGCTTATTGAGCACTGGTGCTATTTCAGCCCAATCGAACCCTACCTGTGCCGCTCGTTTTTGAAGCTTACGTGCTCGCTCCATTGCAGGCAATGCCCTCGGCACGTCATCCAAGATACTCTCGTTTTTTTCAACTGCCGCTGAGCCACCTTTCTTACGCTTCTCTTCGCGCTCAATCTCTTTAATGGCTTCCCAATTGACTACCACCTGCTGCGCACTAATATCTTGCGGTATTCCGAATTGCTCTACATCTCCAGCGGGAAAAACATGCGGGTGCCGCCTTACTAACTTGTCGCTTATGGCAGTGGCAATATCTTGAAAATCGAAGGCGCCCTGCTCCTTCGCAATCTGCGCATAGAAGATGACTTGGAACAGCAGATCGCCCAATTCATCTTCAAGTTCCACCAGATCATTGTTCTCGATAGCATCTGCAACCTCATAGACCTCTTCAAGAGTGTAAGGTAATAACGACTTGATGGTCTGTTCCAGATCCCAAGGGCAACCATGTTGCTTATCGCGCAGCATCGTCATGATCGCGATTAACCGATCGATCGCCGTCAGCGCTTCCAAGCCATCATCATTTCCTGTACTCAACACTCATTACCTCCGATACATTGCTCTGAATTGCTGCACTGTATATTTATGCGCCGCGTTACTTGCGCGGTCGTTTTCCTGCATCGAATACGGCCATCGATTCTACATGCGTCGTATGGGGGAACATATCCATTACCCCAGTCGCTCGCAATTTATAGCCCGCGCTAATCAACTCGGCGGTATCCCTTGCTAGCGTTGCTGGGTTGCAAGAGACGTAGACAATAATCTTCGCTCCAAGTTTTGCTATTTCGGGAATTATCTCGATAGCGCCAGATCTCGGCGGGTCTAAAATTATCTTACTGTACTGCGTAGTGGCCCAATCTTTTGATTCGATGGGCTTAAACAAGTCCGCGGCGTGAAATTCGACGTTCTCTAAGCCATTAAGTGATGCATTCTCTGAACCACGCAGCACCATCTCTTGGCTCCCTTCCACACCTACAACTTTCTTCGCACGACGCGCGCTAGCCAAAGTAAAGTTACCGAGACCACAAAATAGATCCAGCACCGTATCGTCTTCATTCAATTCGAGTAACGACAATGCCTGGCTAATGATCTTTCGATTGATGCCCGCATTAATTTGTGTGAAGTCCATCGGATGAAAGTTTAGCTGTAAATCAAACTCTGGAAGATAGTACTGTAAACGCTCTACTCCATCTGCTGGGAATACCTTGTGTACGGTGTCATTTCCGCCCGGTTGCAGGTAGAGCTGAATACCGTGCTCCTGTGAAAACTGAACTAAGCTTTGCGTATCCGGTTCAGACAGCGGTAGCAGATGGCGAAAGACCAATGCGACTTGGAGACTAGAGTCGCCGCAAGTGCTGCTCACAGTATCTTCACTGCTTAACAACTCCTCACCAACAGCTACTTCTATCTGTGGGATATTTAGACAGCCCTGCAATTGTGTAATCAGGCCACGTAGCGGACGAATCAAAACAGCCACTTCTTCAACGAGAACCTTGCAATCATCCATATCGGCAATGAAGCTGCTGTATTTTTCTCTGAAGCCTACTAGCGCTCCACCCTTTTTAGTGACGACCCGGACCGCAAGCCGCGCCTTACGCCGGTAGAATTGAGTAGCGTCCTGCAATTTTGGCAGCAGCTCGATGTTATCCAATGACTTGCCGGTAGCATGTTGCATCTGCTCGAGTAGTACCGATTGCTTGAACTCGATCTGCGCATCGCTATCCATATGCTGCAACGAACAGCCGCCGCATAAGCCCGCGAATTCGCAGGGAGGAGTTACTCGAATCGAAGATGCTTTGAGCACCTCGATGGTTTTCAATTCATCGAATCGACCACGGCGCCTGACATAGGTAGCCGACACCTGCTCACCCGCAAGCGCGCCATCCACAAAGGCTACCTTGCCATCGGGGTGTGCGATTCCACGTCCCTCATGACTCAGGGATTCAATATCAAGGCTAACTGGCTCCGTTGGAAGCTTACCGCGTCCGTGTCTGCGTCTACTCATTTTAGGGAGTCTCTGATTGATTAGTTGACTGCTCTGGCTTTCACTCGATTTCGGTATCGAGGCGCAAGTTTACAGACATGCGTCGGCCTGTCAAAAACTTGCAACGAACAGAGTCAGATCGAGTGAGAGCCCATTCGGGCGGGGCCTGACGCACAGTAGCCAACTAATCAGCCAGAGGCTCCCGAAGTTTATTACTCACTCGGTAGGTGATGTAGCGCCCGTCGAAATCGACTGCTGCCACATGCATAGTTAATTGATAGCTAATTGATTCACTAAACAAGTAAATTAATGGTCAGTCAAACGCGGTTATTGAAATACACCTGTGGAAAGATAGCGGTCACCACGGTCACAGACTATCGCCACGATAGTCGCATTACTCACCTCCTTGGAAAGCTGTAGAGCTGCATAGATCGAGCCGCCGGAAGAAACACCGCCAAAAATGCCTTCGCGCCTAGCTAGCTCTTTCATCGTATGTTCCGCATCACTCTGCTCAACATCTACAACACTATCAACACGGCTGCGATCGAATATGGAAGGAAGATACTCTGCGGGCCAACGACGAATGCCTGGAATACGAGATCCATCTTTCGGTTGCAACCCGATAACTTGAACCTCTGGATTCTGTTCCTTCAGATACCGTGACACGCCCATAATTGTGCCCGTAGTTCCCATGGAGCTAACGAAGTGCGTTACCTCGCCATTCGTATCGCGCCAAATTTCTGGACCTGTGTGAACGTAGTGTGCGTTAGGGTTATCCTGATTAGCAAACTGATCCAGTACTTTGCCTTTGCCTGCCGCATGCATCTGCGCCGCTAAATCCCGGGCACCTTCCATGCCTTCTTTCTCGCTGACGCTAATGAGTTCTGCTCCGTACGCGGTCATCGATGCTTTGCGTTCTTCGCTGCTATTTTCTGGCATGATTAGGATCATTCGGTATCCCATCACAGCAGCGACCATAGCCAGCGCGATACCGGTGTTGCCGCTAGTGGCCTCGATGAGCACATCGCCACGCTTGATCTCACCGCGAAGTTCCGCCTGCTGGATCATACTCAGCGCCGGTCTATCTTTTACCGAGCCGGCCGGATTGTTACCCTCCAGCTTTGCCAGAATTGTATTACTGGTATCACCTGGTAGGCGCTGTAGTTTAACCAATGGCGTGTTACCTATTTGTGTCTGAATGCTTTGATAGGACATGAGCGAGTGGCCAGCAGGGAGTTTAAGAAGGAGTCACAAGGCGCAAAATTCTACACGGAAAAAGCAACAGACGAAAGCTGGCGGTTGATCTCAGATTCGCAGTTCAGCCCTATTAGGCGAAGCAAGGCCTAGCCTATTTCGCAAAGAGGCTGCGGCTGTGGAGAGGCTTGCCACCGAGATGTGCAGCCAGTGCTGTTCTCAACAAGCGCTTGGCGGCTTTGACGACTTCACTGTCTGTCAGGTCATGCTCGCGCAGGGAGACTATATGCGCTCCTAGATAGACCTTGCCGCTATTGTGCTGCCCTTCATCAACTAAAACTTGAAAGCCAATGTCAGGCGTAAACCGGTAACTGCGATCCACCTCGATGGGCTCGTGAGTGTGACAGTCCGAATCCAGATTGATGCCATAGCCTAACTCCTGTCTCTTATACACATCTCCGAGCCCACGAGACCGAGGCTGATCTC
>CAJXQP010000249.1 GCA_913058275.1 uncultured Gammaproteobacteria bacterium
GTTGGAAGGGCGCGCCAGCCTTTAAGGTGTTCATTTATTTTTCTCTTCTCGGCGAGCTTTGACGCGAGCCACTGCAGCGGTGATATCTAGGCTCGCTTGTTCCTTAGAGATAAAATCCGCTTCGTCATTTGGCTTCTTAACTGCTGACCCCGCCGCTGGTGCCGGTTTGACAGACACATCTGCTTTTCTTGACACCGCCTGGTCTTTCTCTTTTTTTACTCGATATTGATGAAACTGGAATCTTTGCTGCCAGTAATCACTGTGCTCTAAGCTCTGTGTCCGCGCCCCAATGAATTTCTTGCTCTCTTTATAGGTGCTAACTAGTGGTATATGGCTAGGGCAAACGTAGTCGCAAGCGCCGCATTCTATGCAGTCAAACAAGCCATGCTCGAGGAGTTGTGTAGTATCTGCGGTCCTGCTGAATGCCAGTAGTTGCTGCGGCAGGAGTTTGGAAGGACACGCGTCTGCACAGAATCCACAGCGTATGCAGGCCTGTTCTGCTTGTTGAGGCTGCAATTCAGTCTCGCTTGCTGCTATGAGGCAGTTTGTCGTTTTACAAACAGCGGCTTTGTCACTACTAAGCTCGCTCCCCATCAGCGAACCGCCAACGATGCTTTTTTGTTTATTGTTAACTTCGATCCCGCAGAGTTCGAATAGAAACTCTGTTGTGGTGCCGATAAGCACCTCGAAATTTTTTGGCGTTTTCAATGCCTGACCGCACAGCGTGGTGAAGCGACTGATGCTGGGTTTTCCTTCGACTATTGCTTCATAGGCGGAATACGCGGTGCCAACGTTGTGCATAACTATGCCATTGTCTGTTGGATGCTGGCCTGTGGTGATTTCGATGCCCGTAACACATTGAATGAGTTGTCTTTCAGAACCGGCGGGATATTTGCTGGGTATAAGTACGAGCTCGCAAGCCTGATCTAGATTCGCCTCGTTTTGCAGAATTTGCTTGAGCGCCTCTATTGCGTCTTGCTTCGTGTCTTCGATAGCGATTATGCAGCGCCGTGCTGCGCTGGCCTGCTTTAATATTTGCGCACCCAGCACAACCTTACCCGCACGTTCCCTGAGCAATGCTTCATCCGCGGTGATGTACGGTTCGCACTCCGCTGCGTTTATGATTAGAAACTCGATTGCAGATTCTGCACATCTATGGAGTTTTTCTGCAGCAGGAAAGCCGGCGCCTCCCATGCCAATGATTCCCGCTTCACGAATTAGTGAAACTATGTCTGCGCGAGTGAGCAGCGAATAATTTGATTGAGGTTCCAGTTGCATCGCCTCATCACGTCCATCGGATGTGAGGTTTATACAAAGTTGCTGCTGCTGAGAGTGGTCCGCAACAATTGAATTTCCAATCGAAGTTATCATGCCAGAGGTAGGGGCATGCACGGGCACATCAGACACCCCTCCTGTGGAAATATTTATAACAGCCAATTTCTGGTATTTAGATACTTGCTCCCCGATGTCGACTAAGAGGGTGATCTTTGCGCCATCAGTAGCACCAGTTGGAATAATTAGCTGCTGCGGAATCGGCGTAGACATTATTTGGGAGCGGAAGGAATCGTCTTTAAACGGCAGGGGTTGGATGCCGCCGGCAGTTCTTCTTGCAAATACTGTATCGCTACCGCTACCGAAGAATTTCGATACTAGTTGTCTTAGGGCGTTCACGAAGTCACCCCAGATGAGCTAAGTCTGTCCAAAGAGGGCGTTGTCGTGTGGGAGATAGAGGGTGCTAGTTGGTAGATCATGTCGATGCAATCCACGGGGCAAGGTTCGACGCAGAGATCACAGCCTGTGCATTCGGATGCAATAACCGTGTGCATGAGTTTAGGTCCGCCCAGGATTGCATCCACAGGACATGCTTGAATGCACTTCGTGCACCCGATGCATTCATCTTCTCTAATTACGGCAACACTGAAGTCTCTAAATTGACCGTGAGCTGGGTCGAGGCCGCGTACCGGTTCATTGAGCAACTCGGCGAGTTCCTGAATTGTCTCAATGCCCCCAGGCGGACATTTGTTGCTCGCCTCGCCCAAGCTTATGGATCGAGCATAGGGGAGACAGCCAGGGTGCCCACACTGGCCGCATTGAGTCTGTGGTAGTGCTCGGTTAATCCGATTTACGAGAAATTTCTGTGTCGTTAATTGCTTGCGCAAATATCGATTAATCTTTAGCAGCGCATACGTAATGATTAAGAAGAGGCTGGTGCCAATGACGAGTTGCATCAGCCAATGTGAGATCACCGGTAGCATCGTTCTATGTCAATCCGGCGAAGCCGAGTAGGCTGATTGCTACGAGACCTGCGGTAATTAGTTGAATAGAGGCGCCTCGAAATGGCGCAGGGACATTCGCGAATTCTAGGCGGATACGCAGTGCGGCGAATCCGACAATCATCAGGGAGTAACCTAGTGCAGCGCCTAAGCAGTAGGTGATATTTTCGCTGAGGGAAAGCGCGCTAGTGCTGCTGAGTAGTGTAGCTCCCAGTACAGCGCTATTGCCGCCTGTTAGAAATAAAAGGATGCCCTGTTGTCTCGCAGAGAGGGGAAAGCGCTTTGTGATCAGTTGGAGAAAAAGCGTGGTCAATAGAGCGCTTGTCGCGACAAAGATGACTAGGCGAAAAATTTCTAAGTGCAGCGGCTGTAGTACGAAGCGGTAGATGCACAGGTTAACAATGCCGGAGAGCAGAAGTACGGCAAAGTTAAAAAGGGCAAATTCAATAGCTTGTGGCAAGCGCCTAGTCGAATAGAAGAGTGAAGAGACACCGAAAAGCTGAATTAAGATCAGATTATTGACAAGAGCGGCGGCAACAATGATGCTGAGGTAGTTTGTCACGAATCGATGCTTCTCCAACTTTTATGCGAGGCGGCTACTTGAATGCAGCCGCAGGAGCGCCGTGATAGCGAGTCGGCGAATTCTATCATGCCCGAAGGAGTAGAACAGCTGAGTCGATTTTGGCAGTTCGACATGCCCTGTGATTCTGTCCGGGGGTTTCTAGTCCTCGAAAAGGTTAGCCGAATGACCTGCTGGTATCTGATAGCGAGCAAGGATGTCGGCTTCGCTCTCAATAGCTTGTTCATGGTTTATCACTAACTGATAGCCATTCTTGTTTTCCATCACCACGTCCTCAAATTCATTGCTCTTAATCAAGTCGGAAAAATGAGCGAAGTCTCTCACCAGTTCGCCATTAACGACTTCCACAATCCAGTTGCGCCAGTCGTGATAACCAAGATTAACATCGGCAGCCATGACTTGAAGTGCTACTACCAATTGTCGTCTCTGGGGAGAGCTCCACTCGTTACGTGCTTGTAAGAGACTTACCGGCGCGGTGCGACTCCAATCATTGCCCCAGCGTTTGATGAGATTCATATTGAGAGGGACGAATAAGATTCCTCCATAGATATAGTATTCGGGGATTTTATCGAACTGTTCACCCGTAACCAGACTGTAACTATCGAGAGCCTCGCGTGCATCGAGGCTAGTCGTTCGAACTTCGCCTTGCCGGACATAAGTGATATCAACCGAATCACCTACATGGTGTAAATTTATGGCGTGTCTGTAGTCGGTGAGTACATCCTCGGAAAGGCGAATACTCCCGTCCTCAGCGATATTAAAATCATCGATCTGAAGAATGACATCATTCTTTTGCAACACACCTTGTGCTGGGGCATCGTCGAAGACTTTTATTACAATTACGCCGTTCTGCTCATCGGTTAGGCCGTAGGCTTTCTTTGCGGAGGGGCTATCGAGGGTTTGGGTGCGGAAGCCCAAGTCTGGAAAACCGTCGTGATCACCATCTTCACTGTCGGTTAGTACGTGCCGAATCATGCTGGGCGGAACGAAATAGCCAAGATTCTCAGCGCGACCGCCGCTGTTGGCTTGCATAACAACGCCAACGATTTGTTGGTCGACTATGACGGGTCCACCACTATTGCCAGGGTTGATGGCTGCATCTATTTGACCTGCCAATAGATAAGCGCCAGCATGTGCGTAAATTTGCTGTTCAACTCGGGACAGAATGCCTTTGGTGATGCTTAGGGATTTGCCGCCGATTGGGTATCCGTACACGGAGACTTCCTGCAGTGGCTCCGGTAGATCGCCAATGCTTAGCGCCTTTAGGTCACTGAAAAAACCGGGCTCATCTACGGTTATTAATGCGAGGTCGGCCTCATGGGAGATGAAGGTGACTCTTGCCAGATAGCGCTTTGGATCGTTGTGCTTTTGCGCTTGTACGTAACTCGCGTTCGCTACGACATGTGCATTGGTCAAAATTTGATTGCCTGAGATAACCGAGCCCGAACCACTGCTCTGTCTTGGTGTGAGTAAGCGCCACGGAGTAAAGTAATCGGGTGCAGATTGGGTGGTGTAAATCTTAATCACCGAGTCTTCGATTGCTCTTATTTCACTGTTCTGGGCTGCCGCGCCATTGCTAGCTAAAAAGGAGGACAAAGATAGCGTTAGCAAGAGTACGCGGGGCAGATTGCGAAAAAGGCTGTTAGGAAAACGCATTATAGAAGACCTCTGGTTCGGTAGTTAATACTTATACTGGCAGAATATTACTTGCCAGCACACAATCGAGTGCTGAAGCTTAATATGTTAGCGGCGACAGTGCCAGTTACGTTGAATGGGCATGTAGGGCAGTCTGGCAACTTAGTCCAGTAAGAAGACCGCCTATTGATAGGGCCTGCAAATGGAGGGGAATCTTGCAGCTACCTAGATTCTGTCTCTTATACACATCTCCGAGCCCACGAGACCGAGGCTGATCTCG
>CAJXQP010000250.1 GCA_913058275.1 uncultured Gammaproteobacteria bacterium
CGAGATCAGCCTCGGTCTCGTGGGCTCGGAGATGTGTATAAGAGACAGGGTATCTTCGGTAGCGCTTTCGGAATAGAAAAACATTATTTCCAAAGGACCCTGCAGATTTGCAACAATATTTTTTGTGCCCGGCGAGAGCGAATAAAGGTCATCCTCGGTAAGATCAATTCGTACGCTAGGTAAGGAGCTAATAACTAGCACACAAATCACTAGGCCTACAGTAATGGCCAGCAATCCGATTCGAGAAAATAGAAAATTGATATTCATAAGTCTGTTCTTCCTTAACTGGCTTTCTTAAGTTCGATTACCACGGCACTGGCAAAGAGCCAGGCTGCGATAAACACACCGAAGAACAAAAAGTCGCGAACATCAAAAACCCCTTTGGAGATAGAATCAAAGTGAGTCAAGAATCCCATTGATGAAATTGCGTCAATAATAATTTGCGGAACCCAGCCCGTTAGCATGCCCAATAAAAAAGGATAGCCAAGCAGTACAAAAATTACACAAATAGTAACGGTAAGTATGAATGCAATCACGGGATTCTTAGTACACGCTGACAAACAAGCACCTATCGCCAGATACGCCCCCGCCATAAACCAGCTGCCCACATAAGCGGCAAATATAACCCCATTGTCAGGGTCGCCTAGGTAATTGGCTGTTATCCAAATCGGAAACGTCAAAGAAAGAGCAATCCCTATTAAAGCCCATGCTGCTAGGTACTTTCCAAGAATCGCATCTCTAAGGTTTATCGGTAGCGTTAGAAGTAGCTCAATAGTTCCTGTTTTTCTTTCGTCCGCCCACATTGTCATTGCGATGGCCGGCACCATGAACAAATACAGAAAAGGATGAAAAGCGAAAAACGGCGACAGGTCGGCTTGACCTCTGGCGTAAAAACCGCCGAAATCGAAAGTTAAGAAACCATTCACTACTAGAAAAATAACAATAAAAATATAGGCCAATGGCGTTGCGAAATAACTTAGTAGTTCGCGCTTAAAGATAGTTAGTAGATTTCCCATTACTGCGCTCCTCCTGTCTGATGCGTCACCGTTCTGAACACATCTTCAAGTTGTCCGCGACTGACATGAAACTCGGTCACCGGCCAATGCTTGGCCTGTGCGACTTCCGATACCTGAGAGAATATTGAATTGCCACCGCTGGCTAGTATACGGAAGACCAAATCGTCTTCGCTGTCCTTCTCAACATCACCCACCTCAGCAAGACCAGCCAGGTCAGCTGCCAGGTCGTAGTTCTCGCTTAGACGAACACTTACTGCTTGATGGTATTTTGACCGCGCCTCAAGTTCAGCAGGTGTGCCATCCGCTACAATTCGACCTTGTGCTATGATGATCGCGCGACTACATACCGCGGTCACCTCTTCTAATATATGCGTAGAGATGATGACGATCTTGTCACGGGCTAGGTTCTTGATCAGTTCGCGTACATGGTGTTTCTGATTTGGGTCAAGCCCATCGGTAGGTTCATCCAAGATTAGTACTTTAGGATCATGCATGATCGCCTGCGCTAGACCGACACGCCGCTTAAAACCCTTGGATAAGGTTTCGATAGTTTGTTGACTGACAGAGTTGAGCTCTACTTCATCCAGCACGTGCTGTACCCGACTCGTAATCTCTTCTCCTCGATAGCCGCGAATCTGCGCCACAAAATTTAGAAACTCTAGGGTTGTCATATCGCCGTAAGAAGGCGCTCCTTCTGGCAGATAGCCCATAAGAGATTTCGCCTCGATTGGGCTCGAGCTTATATCAAAGCCGTCGATGCTTATCGAGCCATGACTGGCGGCGAGGAATCCGGTGATCAGTTTCATGGTGGTCGATTTACCCGCGCCATTCGGACCGAGAAACCCCAGCACCTCGCCTTCCTTCACAGTAAAAGTGATGCCATCGATAGCGGTAAACTGGTCGAATTTTTTTGTTAAATTGTTAATTTCAATCATCTACTTTTGAGACCCTGAGATTGTTGCTTAAATGGTTGGTATTGCAGGAGTAACTGCAAGGCTCTACCGCTGATCCAAGCGCTTCTATCGGACCAAACTCATAAGCGGCAAAATGCGATGGGCAAATATAGGCACTTAGCCCCTATAATTCAAGGCAGACAGTCCAAATTGGCCATTCCACAAGACAGAATGACAAGGCGGTGAGCCCGAGCCCTAAGAGAATTTAGCCTGTGTT
Organism: uncultured Gammaproteobacteria bacterium; assembly: GCA_913058275.1. GTDB lineage: Bacteria > Pseudomonadota > Gammaproteobacteria > Pseudomonadales > Pseudohongiellaceae > UBA9145. The sequence goes on from CAJXQP010000250.1 coordinate 2,187, forward strand.
TCTATTTGCGCTGGCGTTATAATCGCGGCTTTCTGACTATTCAAACACTAAGCTAAGCTAAATGAAATTACAGACCAACAAACTCTTCGCTCTTCTTGCTCTAGTAAGCCTTATGCTAAGCCTTAGTTATTGCGGACAAAAAAGCGGCTTAACTCGCCCAGAGCCATCGGCGCTAACTACCTCGAATTTCAGCTCGGGCAAATAGCTCATAGGGCCCACGGCCCGAATCTACTGGACTCCCACTACGAATGGACTATTTCAATTACAAAGGCAATGCACTCTATGCAGAGGAATTGGCCGTCTCAGAAATTGCCGAGAAGCATGGTACACCCTGTTTCATCTATTCCCGCGCCACTCTCGAACGCCACTATAGAGCCTATGAAACGGCACTATCTGGGTTGCCCAATATGATCTGCTATGCAGTTAAGGCAAATTCCAACCTAGCGGTATTGAATGTGCTAGCCCGAATGGGTGCTGGGTTCGACATCGTGTCTGGAGGCGAGCTAAGCCGCGTCCTTCAAGCAGGCGGCGATCCCGCGAAAGTCATATTTTCTGGCCTCGGCAAGACCGTAGCCGAGATTCAGCAGGCGCTTCGGGCAGGTATTCACTGTTTCAACGTGGAATCTGAGGCGGAGTTGACTCGTCTCAATGAAGAGGCTCTGCGGCTCGATCTGCCGGCCTCGATATCTGTGCGCGTCAATCCCGATGTCGACGCCGGCACCCACCCCTACATTTCGACTGGCTTAAAAGAGAACAAATTTGGAATCTCCACCGATCGAGCGATAGAAGTATATAGAGCGGCTTCGCAGATGAGCGGTATAAAAGTATCTGGCATCGACTGCCATATAGGCTCGCAGCTTACTTCGGTAGAACCGTTCCTCGATGCAATCGATAGACTACTCGGCATGGTAGACCGCCTGAGCGAAGAGGGCATCAACCTAAGTCATTTCGATATGGGAGGAGGACTAGGTGTTAGCTACGGCGCAGAGACCCCACCACTGCCGTCTGAGCTCATCGAAGCGGTAAAAGGTCGTTTCAGCAATCGCGACCTTACTCTAATGGTCGAACCTGGGCGCTCAATCGCCGCAAACGCCGGCATCTTCGTGACTCGTGTCGAGTATATAAAGAACACTGAGCATAAGAATTTCGCAATCGTCGATGGCGCAATGAACGATCTATTGAGGCCCGCGCTCTATAGCGCCTGGCAGGAGATCATTCCGGTGAACAAAAGTAGCGGCGATACACTCAGCTATGATGTTGTTGGCCCAATATGCGAGTCAGCCGATTTCCTTGGCAAGGATAGAGAGTTAGTAGTGGCAGCAGATGACTTGTTGGCCGTTCGATCCGCTGGTGCCTACGGCTTTGTAATGAGCTCGAACTACAATACGCGTCCGCGCGTTGCTGAGATAATGGTCGATGGGGACGTCGCGCATGTCGTTAGACGTCGCGAAGTTCTAGCAGATCTTCTCGACCTAGAATCTTGTTTACCTAGTTGATACGCAAAATGGATATTCAATTCACAAAGATGCATGGCCTGGGCAACGACTTTGTTGTGCTCAATAATCTGCACAATGAGTATCAATTAAGCACTGAGCAGATTGCCATGCTTGGAGATCGCCACTTTGGAGTGGGCTTTGATCAGTTGCTCTTAGTTGAAGCTGCCACAGAGCCCGGCATCGACTTCAGCTACCGCATCTTCAATATCGACGGACGGGAAGTAGAGCATTGCGGTAATGGCGCGCGATGCTTTGCTAAATATATAAACGACAAGGGCTTGTTCGTTGGTGAGTCACTCGTGGTCAAGACCGTCAATCGAATACTTACACTTAAAATTGCCGACGATAGCGCCATTACGGTAGACATGGAGACACCTGTGTTTGATGCAGCCAAAATTCCTTTCATCGCAGGTAGTGATTCAACATTGCATATGCGCCAACTTACTGTTTTAGGCAGTCTAATCGACGTAGAGTTTTGCACGCTGTCCATGGGTAACCCTCATGCTGTAATTAGAGTTGAAGACCTAAGCAAAACAGCCGTAAAAGAGATAGGGGAAGCGCTTGGATCACATCCAGATTTCCCCGAAGGATGCAATGTCGGTTTCATGCAGCTGTATGACAGAAATACCATAGATTTACGTGTCTATGAACGCGGCTCGGGCGAGACGCTAGCCTGCGGCACTGGAGCCTGTGCGGCGGTAGTTGCCGGTTGCTTACAAGGTCTGTTAGATGATACCGTCAGAGTGAAATTACATGGCGGAGAACTTAGTATTACATGGCTAGGAATCGACTCTCCCGTCTTAATGACAGGGTCAGCCACAACCGTTTTTGAAGGAAAAATTCAGATATGAACAATGATAATTCAGCGGCTGAAAAAATTGAGGCTCCCAGCAACAACGAACTCTCTGCGCAAGATGTTGCCAGCTATCTGAAAACCAACCCCGAATTTTTCATTGAGCAAGAAGACTTGCTTGCAGATCTTTCTCTGCCGCACGAGAGCGGCAAGGCGATCTCTTTATTAGAACGACAAGTTACCTGTCTCTTATACACATCTGACGCTGCCGACGAATAGAGAGG
>CAJXQP010000251.1 GCA_913058275.1 uncultured Gammaproteobacteria bacterium
TAAATATCCAGTACTGGATATTTACTCTGGCCCCATTTTTATTGGCTGTTCGCTAAGTTCGTATCGATTTAGTCGTAAAACGCGGGCGCTAAATTTAGACTCTCAGCAAGTTGCTTGCTGTGCTCGATCCAGAAAGTTGCTCCGCTCGATATCAATAACTCCTCGATTTTGTCCATAGAGTTCAATGTGTCCTCGACGTTGGTATTGAACACAGGTATGCGGCGCAAGGCCCTGCTTGCCTCAAAGTGATACAAGTCGCCAGACAAAATGAGCGGCCCATAGTTGTCGAGGTCCAAATACAAGGCTTGATGCCCAGGTGTATGTCCTGGGGCTGCGATGATTCTAACGCTACCGTCGCCAAATACATCGTAATCGCCATTTAGGCTACGTCTATCTGCATTTCTAAGCTCATTATAGAGTTCCTCCCTAAACACCGGGTTATCTTCTGGATGCTCAAATGCCGCTACAGCCTCGGTCTCCTGAATAAGCAGCGTGGAATCGGTGAAGGCGTTGGCGGCACCGACATGGTCGTAGTGCATATGAGAGAAAGCCACTAGATCGATATCAGAAGGTGCAATATCCATGTCTGCAAGTTGGTCGAGAAACGATTTCTCGTAGCGTGAATTTCCACTTGTCTGCCCAACATCAGCAAGTGGTAAGCCTGCGTCCCAAACCATAAGATGTTCGTTATGCTGAATCAGGTAGCAGGGCACGAATAGTTCGCGCACGGGCGTTTCGTCATTGCTTAGCCCGAAGGGACTGACATCGGCAAAGATTAGTTCGCCGCAATCAAATACAGTAAGTTTCAAGTCGGCATAGACAGAACTTGAAGCGAGTAACGCTAATACTGAAAAAATCTTGAACATGAAAAATCCTTTCCCATCTAAGGGTGTTAGAAATATTGAGATTGAGCCCGAGGGAAAAAGACGGGAGTCACTTTCGCCGTTCCTATTTATACCTTCGGTAGTCGATACACTCGCTGTGCAGTATCGTGAAACATTGCTGCCCGTTCGTCAGCAGAATAGCCTACCGTCAATTTCTTAAATTGATTCCACAACACGGTGTACGAGCACGACAGTTTGTCGACAGGAAAATTACTTTCGAACATGCAACGCTCTGGCCCAAACTGTTCGATTATGTAGTGATACCAGTCTTGATTGGTCTGCAGTAATTGGTCCGATGTTGGCGGTCTGTCCATCTCGTGCCAGCCGTAGCCATTAACCACCATCTGGATTCCACCAACTTTGGCTACAACGTTAGGGCATTTAGCAAGCTCGGTAACGGCAGGCTTCCATGCTGCGAATACTTCGTCACGCCGGCCCGCATAACTACCAATTCCGATAGGGCCTCCGAGGTGGTTAAATATAATAGTTGTATCAGGGAAGGCCTTGGCTAAATCGGTAAGATCGGCAATATGCGTGTGATAGAGCCAAGCTTCAAAGGTAAGTCCATGGGTACGAAGATGTCCGTAGCCCTTACGGAAATCTGGGTCCAATAGAATATGATTGGGTGTGTCGGCAGCCCGGCTCGGGGTCACGGACAGGTCCGCCCAAGCGGCACGATGGCGAATGCCGCGGAAGCGCTGCGGGCTGGCTGCAATCTGTGCTTCCAACACCGGTGCGACTCGATCTCCCAAGCGCAGGTCGGCCGAGCCGACAATGCCTGTCGCCACACGTGTTTCACCATAGCCACCACTGGCACTCTTAGCGGCAACGCCTTGCACAAATTCGGTTTCGCCAACAACCTTGAGCTCTTCTGGTCCGTCTGCGCGGTACATCGACGTGCATTCTACAAAAACAGTCTGCCGAACATTATGTGCGGAGGTGTCAAGAAGCAGGTCCTCGAGCATGTAACGGTTGCCAGGCCTGTCCCATAGATGGTGGTGGGGATCGATTATGGGGAGGTCTGGCTCAAGCGCAGCTTCGTCTGTTAGCGAGAGCCAGTCGGGCATTGGTTGCGCGTGCGCTGCCCCTGGCATGAACCCAGACGAGCTAGCTGCCAGGGCAATGCCCCCAACTGTGTACAAACCTGCATGATTAATGAAATCGCGTCGTGTGATCTTGCTCATCGCAGTATCTCCGGTAGGCTGTTTGTTACTTGTAGGTCGAGTCACTAGTAAGGAATTAGAACTCAAACAAGTGCTGATTATTTATCTTTTGCGGCTTACTGACAAGCTAACTCTCAATTGAGTCTCTAGGCGATAGGGAACATGTGGCTGTTGGGGCGTTACGGGAAAAAATTGGGGTAAGAGTAAAAATACAGTATTCTATCTAGCCTCTACCTCAGAAATGGATCAGGCGAACACTGATGAGAGACTATTCGCGTAGACAATTTTTGTTAGCATCCTCAGTACTTGTCCCTGCTGTGCTTGCCTCTGGCGCCGTGGTGGCCCAAGCAACTGGCGCTGGTGTAGAACTACAGCCGTATCCTGCCACATGGTTGCCTGCAGGAATTCGCTCCCGTTTCGTCAACGATGTGAATGGCCTGCGAATACATGTGCTGGAAGCTGGCTATGAATCTAGCGACAGACCAGCCCTGCTGTTGCTGCACGGCTTTCCTGAGCTCGCCTACAGTTGGCGGCGCATCATGTTGCCCCTGGCTGAGGCTGGCTATCATGTTATCGCACCTGACGTGCGTGGTTATGGGCGTACTACCGGGTGGAGCGCCGATTACGACACAGATCTGACACCCTTCCGTCGCCTCAACAAAGTTCGTGATGCATTGGGTCTGGTTGCTGCCTTTGGCTATGAGTCGGTGGCAGCTGTTATTGGCCACGATGCCGGCGCGCCGCTCGCCGGCTGGTGTGCGCTTACCCGGCCTGACATTTTCAAATCCGTGGTAATGATGAGCGCGCCATTTGGCGGGACCTCAGCTTTGCCTTTTGATACCGTTGATGACCCTCCGCGATCAGCGGTTCCTGCTGTGTCCAATGTCTACGCCGATTTGGCCAACTTGCCACGGCCCCGAAAGCACTATCAGCGTTATTACAGAACCCGTGAAGCGAATGAAAACATGTGGCATGCCGAACAAGGCATCGCTGATTTTATTCGCGGTTACTACCATTTCAAGAGTGCCGACTGGGAAGGAAACCAACCGCATAGACTCGCCGGTCGTACAGCGCAGCAATGGGCGTTGATGCCTGAGTACTACATCATGAACCTCAATGAAGGCATGGCAGAAACAGTGGCGGCGAAAATGCCTTCCGCCGCAGAAGTAGCCGCTAATGTCTGGTTGCCCGATGATGCGCTTGCTGTCTATGCCGCGGAGTATGGACGCACCAGCTTTCAAGGAGGCCTAAATGGCTATCGCATGGGCGGCACCACCCTTGGCCGGGCGGAAGTGGAGCTGTATTCCGGTAAAACGATTGATCAGCCTTCCATGTTTATCAGTGGTGCGAGTGACTGGGGGACTTATCAAAGTCCGGGATCGTTCGAGCGCATGCAGGAGCGAGCCTGCACAGATATGCGAGCTGTGCACCTTATTGATGGTGCGGGACATTGGGTGCAGCAGGAACAAGCCGAAGTTGTTTCTAGATTAGTTCTGAATTTTTTGGAAAACACTAGCTAGAATAACTATCGTTACTTGGAATTATTGATAATCCATTAATAATTGGGAAAATAAAAATGAAAAGACTTGCCGTTTTGATGACGATCATCTCGTTGCCTTTGCTCTCTGCCTGTGTAGAGCTAACACCTGAACGATCTGTATCGATCGCAGCGACTGTTGCTTTCACCGAAGGGCCAACCGTGTCAGAAGACGGCACGGTCTATTTCACGGACCTCTACAGCAGCCGAATTATGCGGCTATCAACTACTGGTGCAGTCTCCGTATTTCGTCAGCCTAGCCACCGTGCAAATGGGCTAATCTTTGACAGCGAATGGCGTCTGCTAGCCTGCGAAGGGGGTGATGGCGATACGATACTGCCACGCGTCACTCGAACCAATATGGACACAGGTGAAATTGAAGTCATCGCCGATGAATACAACGGCAAGCAACTGCACCAACCAAACGATCTAACTTTCGACGCGCTTGGGCGCATCTATTTTACCGATAGGCCGGGTGCGAATGTGACTCCACAGCAGACTGGAGTTCACGGGGTATACCGAATAGATCTAGATGGATCGATTGAACGCATCCTCACTGAGCCGGAGGTAATGCGCCCGAACGGTATAGTTATTTCGCCTGATGATTCGACCTTGTATATCATCGAGACAGAGCAAGCCGAGGGAGGTCCAAGATTGATTCGTGCCTATGATTTGAATGCTCAGGGGCAGGTCAGTAATTCGCGTGTGTTTCACGACTTCTATCCGGGGCGCAGCGGGGATGGCATGACCATCGATAGTGAGGGCAATTTGTATGTCGCTGCGGGTCTAAACAATCTACGCGGCACCAGTGAGACACTAGCGACCGTCGCGGGCATTCATGTGCTTTCACCATCAGGCGAGCTGCTCGAACATATCCCAATTCCCGAAGACACGATTACCAACGCGGCGTTTGGTGGGCCGGATCTGCGTACTTTGTATATTACGGCGGGCAAAACGTTGTTTAGTGTTAGGACAGATATTGTAGGGACTAGGAGATAGTCCTGTATTGATAGAATTGTTGGGGGCAGGTTTTATCTGTCCCCAATTGCTAACGCGTCGGGTCTACGAAGACTAGGCTACCGGAGCTTCCCAACAATTTTTGACAGTTACAGATCTGTCTCTTATACACATCTCCGAGCCCACGAGACCGAGGCTGATCTCG
>CAJXQP010000252.1 GCA_913058275.1 uncultured Gammaproteobacteria bacterium
GAGTATAAATACAGTACTGTATTTATACTCTGGCCTTTTTTAGTTGGCGAGCTTCTCTGTTCTAGTTGCTCAAAATTGGTCTTGCTTGATAGAAGCCCAATTAGTATTCAAGACACCCGTTCATAGAGATATAAAGGTTCACTCATGCGATCATTTTCATACTTGTCGGCACTGAAGAAAAAACCACTCCATACTTTATTTATTCCATTTTCACTAGTGGTACTAGTATCTGCTTGTACTCCTGAATCTTCAGATTCGAATGTACAGGAGACGCAGGTTATGTCCTCTGAGATTGGCGATTTAAGTGGGACTGCTGCGCCAAGGGAGGTAAAAATCCGTTGGACTACTCATGGCATTCCACATATTAAGGCAGACGATTGGGAAGGCCTTGGGTATGGATTTGCCCACGCTATTGCGACGAACACAATCTGCGTTCTAGCTCGTGAGTTCGTTACTGTCCGAGGCGAGCAGGCGAAATATTTCGGTGCGACCGAGCGCAATGTCAACGCGGATGCATTTCACCGTGCGCTTTTGCATAGGGAAAAAATTGACGAATACTTGGCTTACGGATCGAGTGAAAGTCACGAATTGGATGCAGGGTATGTAGCCGGCTATAACAATTTTATTGATACACAGGCGGGCAATATGCCTGCGTCTTGTAACAATGCCCCATGGATAACCCCTATCGACGAAGGGGACATCGCGAAGATGGCTCTCGGTGTGGGCATTCGTTACGGTCTTGGCCGTGTTACCAATGAAATAGTAACTGCTCAGCATGGGCTTGAATTGGCAATGTTGAATGCTCTTGATCTCTTCGTTGATCCTCAAATGATTGGCAGTAACGCATTGGGTTTTGGAAGTGCATTGACCGAGAACGGGCGCGGCATTCTTTTAGGAAATCCTCATTATCCTTGGCATGGTCCGTCTAGATTTCACATTGCGCACCTTACACTTCCCGGTGAAGTTGATGTAATGGGTGCCAGTTTGGTGACTACCTCTCGGGTGGCTATAGGATTTACAGAGAATGTGGCTTGGTCGCATACAGTTTCTACTGCGCTGCGTTTCACCATGTTTCGACTCGACCTGGTTGAGGGTAATCCTATGGCGTATCGACTCGGGGACGATGTGCACAATATAGAGGCTATACAGGTTGAAGTTGAAACAGATGGAGAACCGATTAGTCGCACTGTGCACATGACACACCTCGGTCCTGTGGTTGTTGGGGAAACCTCGCCGTGGAATGACCAGTACGTCTACGCAATGCGAGATGTGAACTACGAGAACTATCGCTCAGGAGATCAGTACAAAGATATAAACAGTGCTCGCAATGTAACGGAATTGCGCGAGGCGCTGGCAACTCATCAGGGCGCAGCATTTGTAAACACAATTGCGGCCGATGCAGATGGCGGTGCGCTGTATGCCGACATGTCGGCTATCCCCAATGTGTCATCGGAGTTGATGGAGCGCTGTGCAGTCGACACACAGAATGGGCAGCGAGCAATAACGCTCAACGGATCAGATCCCTCGTGTAATTGGCAGGTAGATTCGCGGGCCGCCTACCCAGGATTAATGCCACCCACAGAACAGCCAAGTTTAATTACAGACACTTATGTGAGCAACAGCAATGATTCCTATTGGTTGTCTAATCCTGACAATCCACTTGAAGGTTTCTCCCCAATAATTGGTAACGAACAGCAAACTCGTTCGTTGCGGACTCGCGCAGGATTGAAGTTTGTTGAAGAGGTGCTGAATTCAGATCAAAAGTTTGATCAATCTATGGTTCAAAATCTGCTTTTCAATCATAGGCACTACGGTGCGGAAGTTTTTCTGGATGACATTCTTACCGTCTGCACTTCGAACGAAGATTTATTGGAAGCTTGTGAAATTTTGAGTCAGTGGGACAGGCGGCAGGATTTAGATAGTGTTGGCGCTGTAATTTTTAATAGGTTCTGGAGTATAGCCCGAACAGTAAGTGAGCATTATTCGGTTCCTTTTGATGTAAAAAATCCCATCCACACCCCTAGTGGTTTGAAAATAGAAGAGACCGCCACACAGGATTTTATAACCGTGGCTTTGCAAGAAGCTGTGACTTCGTTGAATGAGGCCGGAATTCCGTTAAATGCGAAATGGGGAGATGTACAGTTTGTTCTGCGCAATGAGGAGAAGATCGGTATACCCGGAGGTTCAGGTCGGCAGGGTATGTTCAGCGTGATCACGTCTCGTTTTGATGCAGATAAGGGTGGTTATAATCCGATCACTCACGGCAATAGCTATATCCAAGCGGTTACTTGGAATGACGATGGCACGCCAAACGCGAAGGCCATTCTCACCTATTCACAATCCCCAGAACCGGATTCGGCATTCTATTCTGATATGACTAAGCTATATTCCCAGAGTCAATGGGTCGATTTGCCCTTTACAGATGAACAGATTGCGGTGGAGCTGATCGGGGAAGAAAATCTACGCTATTAGCTGTAGATGACAGATTTACTTACTTAACGGGGTCAGAGTAAAAATAAATTGTACTCTGCCCCTATCCTCTTTCCCTCTACAAGCAGCGGCGATACATGGCGAATAATCGTTCCCAGTGTCGCTCCGCGGCTTCCTTGTGGTACTTGTCTCCACGATTGGGGAACACAAAGCCGTGTTCAGTGCCCGGATACCATTCGATGCGCGAGTTGAGGGTAGTGCCGCTAAGATAATTTTCGAGACCGTCCACCATCTCCTTAGGCGCATATTCGTCAGTTTCCGCGCAGCCGAAGTACATCTCTCCCGTTATGGATTCTGCATCGAGATGTGGAGAGTCTTCCTTGTCGGAGTAGAGGTAGACGCCATGAAAGGAGGCGCTAGCCGCTATGCGATCGGAAAATTTAGCGGCGGCAGCGAAAGCGAAAGGGCCGCTCATGCAGTAGCCTACGCAGCCCATCTTACCGTCGCGGGCTGCAGACTCATTGTCTGCAAAATCTATCAACGACTGTATGTCCTCGCAAACCATGGCATTGCTTAACGACGCCATATGCTCGTGCATCACCTCGCGGCCAGACTCCTGAATTTTGAATGCTCGAACACGGCGGTAATAGAGATTCGGTAACATGACATAGTAGCCCGCCGTTCCTAGTCGCCGCGCCATGTCATGCAATTCTTCGCGCTTCCCCGGCGCGTCCATAAGAAGCAGAATAACCGGATGCGGGCCTTCTTCCTCAGGATGAGTGACGAAGGTATTCATGGCGCCATCTTTTGTTTGTAGTTCTATTTCTCGATCAATCATAGTCGGCAGTCTTTTCGTAGTTGGTTTTTATAGTCGTAGATGCAAAGGTAGCAGATATCCAATGATCTTCAACAACAGTGTTCTAAGGGCTCAAAAGCAGGCGGGAATTCGGTCAAAACTCCTGTATATTGATTCCATTCATCTGACTATTCTGGGGCTTCCAAAATGAAAAACAACGCCAACCGATTCAGTTTTCTAAAATTATTGTTTGGCCTATCGGCGATATTTCTCACTCTGCATAGCGCGACAGCGAAAGCGGCAGACGCAGTCGCTAGTGAAGTAAAAGTCACTGTACTCTCATCGAATCTCGCCAACGGAGCGACGGTCGGGGAATGGGGCTTGTCGGCCTTCGTGGAAGTAGATGGTAACTGCATTCTATTCGATGCAGGGCGCTACCCAGATACCGTGATCAAGAATGCCGCAGTGCTTAACGTCGATCTGTCCTGTGTCACCGACGTGGTGCTGAGTCATTTTCATTTCGATCATACGACAGGTTTATTGCCGCTATTAGATAACCTGAGAGAAATTAATCCTGAAGCTATTCAGCGTGTTCATGTAGCTAATGGATTCTTCTCGTCGCGTCGAACGGCGAGTTCAGGTAGCGAGGCGGAAAGCAACCAGATGATCGGTCTGCGTGATTCAATCGAAGCGCAGGGCGTCGAATTTCTAATTCATGCCGAGGCGACTGAAATATTTCCTGCGGTATGGGTGTCTGGACCTGTCGAACGTCGGCATCTTGAGCAAAACTATTCTGCAAACCTAAATGTGGCGATGGATGGCGATTGGGTACGAGACTTTGTTCCGGAAAGCCAAGCCTTGGTTGTGAGAACAGACGAGGGCCCCATTGTACTATTAGGCTGTGGGCATTCCGGAGTTGTAAACGCCTTGGATCATATTCAAGACACTATTCAGGATGAAGCCGTGCATGCACTAATGGGTGGCTTGCATCTGTTTGCAGCCTCTGATGAAACCCTTGAATGGACTGCACAGCGCCTTCTGGAAATAGGTGTTGAGAATTTGATGGCCGGGCACTGTACTGGTATAGAGCCTTTGATGCGCCTGCGAGCTGGGCTTAACTTAGATAGAAGCACGGCTGTCGTTGGCGCTGTAGGGTCGAGTTTTGTGCTGGGCGAAGGGATTCATCCTACTGTCATAGCAATGTAGGCGTTGTTGTATTAGTAGAAATTGAAGGAAAAACTCAAAAGGAAGCAACAAAATGTTGGACTACATACCCCCAAAAGTTTGGAAAGAGAACACAGTAAACGGCGGACGGTTTTCCAATATCAACAAGCCCACATCCGGAGCGCAAGAAGAGCGGGCCCTAGCGGTGGGAAAACACCCGATGCAGCTCTACTCGCTCGGGACCCCCAACGGTGTCAAAGTAACTATCATGCTGGAGGAACTATTGGCCTTAGGTCATGAAGGGGCAGAATACGATGCGCATCTGATTAACATAGGTGAAGGCTGTCTCTTATAC
>CAJXQP010000253.1 GCA_913058275.1 uncultured Gammaproteobacteria bacterium
TACGAGATCAGCCTCGGTCTCGTGGGCTCGGAGATGTGTATAAGAGACAGTGTGTATACTGCGCACTATTTTAGGGCTTATTTGTATAGATAATTGCATAATAAATTTCACACATAACTAAGATGTAATCTACCAATCGGACAGGCGGAAAAGATCCCTGATGGTCGCTGCTGCTAGCCGATTGATGGCCGAATACGATTATGCGTAAGAAGGGGGACCGCGCACGGAGGCGCTAACAAGCTCGGAGGAGATTTGATTCTGAATCAGAATCGAGAACGTTTGATGTGTACTTGGAAAGCCTAAACTGGGTGCTTCAGCAACGGCGATATCTTCGAGCGTGCCTATCTTGAGACAGATCTCACAATCTAACTGCGCCTGCAGATCAGCCTCGTGACTGTGCCCATGCTCGACAGCCTGTGCAAACAAAAGGAACAGACTCAGCACGGCCATCAACGGCAACGACCTGAGCGCCGTCATCTGATTGCGTATGTCGCGCACTATTTGAGTGCTTGTCTGTGTTGATAGTTGCACGGTTGTCCGTTTAACGCTTCGCTCGCTCAAATGCGACTTAGATGAAATTTAGAATAGGTTTTACACCAAATACCAATGTTAGTGCAAGTTCAAAGCACAAATATCCTACTTCGCGATTCGCTCGGCCATTGCCTGCAAGGCATCCATGCCAACAATATCCTGCGCCAGCAAATACAAATCCTGTCGCGGAATCTTCGGCAGGGCCATAATCAGTGTCCTCATATGCGCCTCTTCCTGACCGCGACGCTCTTCGAGAAATTCACCCTCCCCAATTGGTGAACGCTTATTCACTACCAGGCAATCGACACTTATCTTCCCCTTCTTCAGCTGCTGCTGCAGCTCGATCGTCTCCAATACCGGTAGGCGCTCGGCAGCAAGCACTATCACAAAGGAAGTTTGATTCTTATCAGATATCTTGTCTCGCAGTGAAGTAAAGCGTAGCCGACGCCGATTCAACAGGCTGCGTATGCCTGACTCGCGTGACTTGCCTTCGTCCGCTGCGTCGTTGCCGAACACCTTGTCCTCGACGCTGGAGTCTCTGCCCATGCCGCGCACGATCTCAGCAAACTTGTCCGCCTTCTCGCGGCGCTGAATCAAGCCTTCAGTCCAGGCCGACATCATCTCCGGCAACACCATCAGCCGTGCGGTATGTCCTGACGGCGCGGTATCGAAAACAATAAGGTCATAGTCCTTGGTGCCCTGCTCCACCACTTCCGCGATACGCTCGAGTATCGCCGCCTCTTGCATGCCCGGCGCATCTTTGGACAACGCCATGTGCTTGTCCACTTCGCTACGCAGTTGAATCGGCATCAGGCGGTGTAAGGAATTAGTAATCTCTTCTAAGTGTAACTTTACGGTCTCGGCAGGGTCTAGCTCTAGGCCATCCAAACCTACCGCGAGGCGAACTGGTTTCGAGCCTATCTTCCGGTCGAACAAGTGGCCCAAGTTGTGTGCGGGGTCTGTCGAGACCAGCAACACCTTCGCGCCCTCATTTGCGCGCGCCAAGGCGGTGGCGGCAGAGATAGTCGTCTTACCGACGCCTCCCTTGCCACCGAAGAAAAGAATTTTACGTGAGCGAGCGAGTTCTAACAGCAATGTACGTGATCCAGGGGTGAGCGTTCCATGCCCATGCGAACATGCCAGTCATGAAAACGGTCGTAGACGATAGGGAGTAATTCCATAGTGTAGAAGGCGGCTGGATTAGGTATGCCTAGGCTCTCTGAAAACACCAACAACATGAATAGATCATCTTCATCGCGCTGCGCGCGAGCAAAGGAACGTCGATAACCCGTGACGTAGTATTCATGCAGGCCATTCTCAATACGTTTGAGCAGGCTCTCTTTTTTCACTTCTTCTTCAGACATTGGCTACACCGGAATAAATGGATGGTGGGTAGAATTCTATTATGCGATAGGACAGAACCTAGTCTAAAAGTTTCGACTTCCAAGCGTTTTTCACCAGAATCCAGTCTAAAAATTTCCACTTCTAAGCGTTTTTCACTTGCTAGAAAGTCCTTTGAAAACCCAACGCGTAGAATAGACTATTTCTTCTACTTTTTCTTAGCTGGCTTAGCAGTCTTTGCCCTATCTAAACGCGCCGCCTTCGGATCAATAATCAACGGCCGGTATATCTCAACGCGATCACCGGCACACATCTCGTACTCATCCGGCTTAGGCCTGCCTTTCCCATCCAGCGGCTTGGAGAAGATGCCCATCGGATCCTTCTCAATATTTATCTCTGAAAATTCCGCGGCGATGTTAGAGCGCTGCACAGCCTCAAGAGCGGTAGTGCCCAAGGGGACTTCCAGAGGCACTATAAGCTGACGCTCGGGTGTGGCATAGGCGACCTCCACCGCGATCAAAGGCTCGACCTGATCGTCATCACTGGAGTAGTCGTCATTCACCATCGTAAACCTCATGAGCACGCTTTACGATCGAAGCGACCTGGGTGTTTGCCACGTTACTGATTAGTGTGCCCGCCGCAAAATCCATAAAGCCCAATTGGAGTTCGAACTCCATCTGCAGCGATACCTTGCAGGCTCGATCCGTTAGGGCTTTGAAGTTCCACTGTGAAGAGAAGTTGCGCAAGCTACCCTCGACCAGACGCATCTCGATTCGCTCCGGCCGAAACAGCCGATTGCGAGTAGTGAGCTGCTTGCTGATTCCTCCCATAGAAAGACTTAGCTCACCAACGAGTTCGGTGTCGGACTGACTCAGCACTTTGGCCCCGGTGCAGCCCTGCATGAACTCAGGATAGGCTTCGATGTCATTCACCAGATCAAACATCTGCTCGGCAGAATATTCGACCAGTGCGCTTTGGTTGATCGACGTCATAGACCGACTACAGGTAGATCTGGTAGACGGTACTGAGGAAAACCACCAGCAGCACCGCAGGGATAACAGTGCCTAGAGAGAAGTTGATGTACTTCTGGAGAAGCGAGCCTTCGTAAGCCGGGTCGCCCTTGGAAATCTCCTCAGACAGGCCGCTCGTCTTCCATCTGTAGGAGGCGAAGATACAAACCGTAAAACCTACTAACGGCAAGATCGTCTCATAGAACACATCAGACACCAGATCGAAGAAAGACTTGGTAACCCCGCCATAGCTAGTAAAGTTGGTGAAGAAATCCGACATACCCAACGACATAGTCGCAGGAATCGCGAAAGCCGCCAGCAGGCCTGCCTGTAACAACACCGCCTTTTTACGGCTCATCTTCAGCTCATCAATCCAGCAAGAGATAGGAATTTCGACAATAGAAACCAATGAAGTTAACGCAGCGAAGAACACCAGCGTGAAGAATACTAGCGCGACAATACTCGCACCGGTGTAACCCACCGCCATCTGCATGGACAAGAATATCTTCGGCAAGAAACTAAAGATCAGACCCACGCTACTGGTCGAGAGGTCGTCGGTATTCGTGTTCGGATCAAAGGCGAAGATAGCAGGCAAGATCAACAAGCCAGCGAAAAACGCGATGCTAGTGTCGGCTATGGCAACCATGCGCGTCGACTGCGGAATATTATCCTCACGCCCAAAGTAGGAGCCATAGGTAATCAAGATACCCATGCCTAGAGATAGCGAAAAGAAGGCCTGACTAAGGGCGCCATTAACAACTGTTAGGCTAACCTTGCTGAAATCTGGCACTAGGTAATATTTGATCCCCTCTACCGCGCCATCCAAAGTCAGAACGAAGAGTGTTAGCAGGATCAACATCACCGCCAACGTCGGCATCAACACCCTGGCGAGCCGCTCAATACCGCCCTTCACACCGCCGAGCAAGATCGTAAAAACAATTCCCAACAATAGAATGAGATAGCCAAACAGGGAAGGATCGGCAACCAAAGTGCCGAAGGTCGCCTCATCCGCGAGTGTCTCGAGACCACCCGTTGCGATCTCTTTAAGATACACAACCAACCAGACAGTTATCACCGTGTAGAACACGGCGATCATAAAAGGGGTCAATATCCCGAGCATGCCGACTAGCCGCCACTTTCTATCGCCGTCTGATAAGGCAGAAAATGCACCCACTGGATTGCGCTGAGTCTTACGCCCCATGGAAATCTCGGCAATCATCACGGGGTAACAGATAAAGGCAATAAAGAAGAGATAGATGATAAGGAAGGCGGCACCGCCGTTCTTGGATGCCATAACCGGGAATGCCACGAGGTTGCCAAGACCCACTGCCGAGCCTGCAGCGGCGAGAATAAAACCCAGCCTGGAGCTAAACTGCCCTCTATCTTGTGACATCAAAAACCCCTTTTAGCTCAAACTATTAGCGTATTATTATCGGTCGCCCAGAGGCATCCCAAAGGACTAAGTGAGGGATTCTATCAGCGGTGCCAAAGCAGCACAACGCGCGCCATTTGGGCACAGACGCAAGTATTCGAGCCGAATCAGAAGTAAACCGCTATAATCGCGCCCCATGGCAAAATCCAAGACAACAAGAGTCAAAAGCAAGACGGTAGACACCACTATCGTTGCCAACAAAAAGGCGCGCCACGATTACTATATCGAGGACACCTATGAAGCGGGCGTTATGCTGCAAGGCTGGGAAGTCAAATCCCTGCGCATGAAGAAAGTGCAGCTGGTGGACAGCTATGTGCTGCTAAAAGACGGCGAAGCCTTCCTGTTAGGCTGTCATGTCACACCGCTGAACACCGCCAACACCCATGTCATTGCCGACCCAGACAGAACCAAGAAGCT
>CAJXQP010000254.1 GCA_913058275.1 uncultured Gammaproteobacteria bacterium
ATCAGCCTCGGTCTCGTGGGCTCGGAGATGTGTATAAGAGACAGGCCATGAACGAGGCGAAGCGCTTGCAGCAAGAATGGAAAAAAATCGGCCCTACATCTTACCGGGAAGATCAGAAGTATTGGCAAGACTTTCGCGCTGCCTGCGATGCCATTTTCAACAAGCGCGATCAGGCCTCGACTGAATTACGTGAAGATCTCAAGAAAATCGAGACAAGGCTCGGTGAGATACTCGCAGCTTTAGATGCCATAGCAAAGAAAGATGATTCTAGTTTCCGCGAATCGCGAGCGTCTTATCAAGATTTAGCTCAAGAATTCTCAAACTCGCTAGACCCTCGAATCAAGTCTCAACGCAAACGATTGCTTGATCGTTTCAATGCTGCAAAGCGCCAGATCGACTCAAGGTTTCGAGCACTACCCGATAAACGGCAGCAACAAATGATGCAGGCCATTCTCGAGAAAGCTACCACGCTGCAAAATATCGAGAAGGCTCTGCTAGGCGAGAGTGATGCAGAGAAATTTAGTTCACTGCAACTCTCTTTCGATTCTGATGCCTGGGACACAGCCGATAAAAGCGGAAACGCTGAAATAGATACTCTGCTTAACGCTAGACATAGTGCAGTGTTTTCAGCAAAGTCGAAGTCAGAGTTAGCAAAGCAGTGTAAACAGTCAGAAGACACGTTTAGGCAAATCTGCGTGCAGGCAGAGATTCGAGCGAACGTAGATTCTCCTGCAGATGACAAGGCACTCAGAATGAAGTTTCAACTGGAACAACTGCAGAGTGGTTTCGGTCAGGCCAAGCCAGAGCCTAAGCAAAGCTTAAAATATGCTATGAGCACTGAACTTCACTCGCTTACCCTGGGGCCATTGGACGAGTCAATTCGGGATATCTTCACTGCTCGATTAAGCGAGGTATTGCAGAAGTTACGCTGAGGCTTGATTGCGGCTTCGGCTGATTACTGGATTTGCATAGCTGAGCAGGTAGTGGCGATGTAATTCTTGATCAATCTTGCTCAACCTATCCAAGAAAAACTCACGTGACTCACTTTTTATTTCAGGGCTACTGATTTCCATTCCATTAACACTTTCAGGCAACAAGCCTTTTTCTTGCAATAATTCGAAAGCGATATAATTACTATCTCGTAGTTTGTAGTTCTCCAAAATCTGCGAATCGATACTAGCAGCGATGACATCGGGGTCATCACTTTCGTATTGCATCTCGCTTCCAAAGGCAACGTGGACAGCTCCTTTAAAACCGATCATTCCTGCTACTATGCTCTGAATATCGCTTTTTTCATTTTTAGTAAACGAACCTGCTGTTTCAATAGCATGCAGCTCTTCGGCCTTTAGAACATCACAAGCATCATACTCATAGGAAATTGACACCGGCACGATGTGTAGCTTTTGCAAACTTTCACGCAGTGGTTGTTTGCGCTGAAACATGGACAACATTTTTAACACCGCACTCTCTGTCTTATCAACACCGTCTTTCGCTCTCCCTTCTCTCTGCGCTATCCACACATGACTACCCTGCTCTATGCAGTGGTGCATATATTCGGAAAGCAAAGTTAGCCCTTGCAGCAGCTCTCTACCCTTCAGTGATCGCTGCACGATAAAGCTCTTATTCAGGCGCATCAGATCTGAGACAAACGGCTTCTTTAGTAAGTTATCACCAGTTGCAATTTGTACCGTCCTGTTCCCGGCGTTATACAACATGTAATTCAAAAAGGCTGGGTCCATCGTAATATCACGATGATTGCTCACGAAGAGATAACTCCTCTTGCTGTCAAGGCCCTCTAGCCCTGAGTGCGTTAGGCTCGTAGTCGTATCCTCGATCATTTTGTACATGTAGCCCGCGATCACATCTTGCATGCTTGCCACATCGTGAACGGGGCCAACCTGTCCTTTCAGCTTATTGCGCGCAATCATTCGCATCACGCACGGGAAAAGGCGCGAAATTTTTGGCGCATAGAAACTAGCGATACTGGAGAGAAATTCTGGATCGGTGACTAAACGATCAATGACAGGCCGGATCTCATGATCATGATAGGGCCGTATCTCTTTAAATTTGTCCATTTATTCTTTACATATCAATTGGTTAATAATTTTTAAGAATGATGATTTACTGCCCATAGTTGGGGAATCGAATTCTATCTGCTTTACTCGAACTTGTGTAGCACAAGCTATTCAGCAACGGCATCGAAAACAGTAATCGCAGCCACATAGTCATCAATAGCCTTGAACAGATCTTGGTTCGAGTCCCCTGCTCTTGCTTTAGCCTCAGCATAGCCCTGCTCATAGGATGCTAATGCCTCACTTGAAACTAATCGCTCTCGCCTGAACTGATTCCATTCAGCGAGCTCATGAGTGTTCAAAGTGTCCTTAAAATTACGCGCTCTATAGCGCTGCAACATCGCTCCTAATCTAGCATCTCTAAACGGTAAATCTAATCGAGCCAAATCTTGAGCTGAAGTCGAACGTATCATGGACATCAAGTTTTTATCAGAATCCGAAAAGAACCCACCACTGTAGATCATATAATCAGGATCCATTTCCTTCTGCCCCAACTCTTCGGAAAACACTTCAGCGACCTTACTCACGATGTCTTTGTAGCTTTGCAGATAGCTCCAATGACTCTTACATTTATCCAGATCGACTCCATACTGCCCAGCCCGCTCGCTGGACAAGACCGCTGACGAGGCAATGACCGGACATTTATTGATATGAATTGTCTTCAGCCCGATCCGCTCCAATCCTTCTTCCATATCGCCTCGCGCTGTAAAAATTCTCTTCCTGATTTCTTCTACACTGAGGCTCGCCCAACTTTCTGGGTTCTCGCGTAAATCGTAAACGATGATTCCATTGTTATTTGTGGGATGCGGGCAGAGTGGCATTACCAAGGCCAAGCAGCCCTGCGTGGCGGGGTACATCATAGAAACATGCAGTACTGGCTTTCGAGTCACCATGTCTATTTCGGACTGCACTGCGCGCTTGTTACGCAGTTTATAGACATAGTCGTATAACTTCGGCTGCTTTTGCTTAATTAGTTTTGCAAATTCTATAGTCGCAATAACATCAGAAAGCGCATCATGAGCGTCTGCATGTTCTATACCGTTTTCTGCGGTTATCTGCTCTAACCTAAAACTAGCACTGCCATCTTCTCTCAACGGCCAGTTGATGCCCTCCGGTCGAGTTGCCGCACAAAGTCTAGCCATGTCGATTATGTCCCAGCGAGAGTTACCGTTCTTCCATTCCCGCTCATAGGGATCATAGAAGTTTCTATAGAGTAACTGTCTGGTAAGTTCATCATCGAAACGAATGCTGTTGTAGCCCGCGACGCAGGTACCTGGCTGCGAGAATTCTTCGTGGATACGCTTGATGAACTCCACTTCGCAGACACCATCTGCTAACGCCTTCTGAGGTGAAATCCCAGTTATAAGGCAGGCCATTGGATCCGGTAAGAAATCGTCAGCCGGCGCACAGTAGAACACTAGGGGCTCGGAAATA
Organism: uncultured Gammaproteobacteria bacterium; assembly: GCA_913058275.1. Taxonomy (GTDB): domain Bacteria; phylum Pseudomonadota; class Gammaproteobacteria; order Pseudomonadales; family Pseudohongiellaceae; genus UBA9145. The sequence goes on from CAJXQP010000254.1 coordinate 3,507, forward strand.
ATGTTCAAATCTTCATCGGTGCGAATACCAGCGAACTGGGAAGCTCGATTTCTGCGAGGATCCTTGCCGAAGGTTTCGAAGTCGTACCAGTAAATCGATTTGTCTGACATCTGCTTACTCTATGGTGGCGGCGGGCCCACAACCCCTAGAAGAACTAATTATAGCGACTTCTGTCGCCTACGTACGGCGCAGTTAGCAGGCTATCAATATCCACTTAGCAATTCCTTCTATTCGCCCATTTGTAGTAGTATCCATGTGTTTAGAAGCACCCAGCAGAAACAGCCTATAAGGGTGAAATAGCTGACTTTTGCTAGAATACTGGTTCTCGACCAATTCGACTGAAAAAATAGATCCATAACCTACACCGAGCTTAACAAAACATGGAATTTCGCGGCGCCCATATACTTAGCGTGAAGCAGTTTGAGAGATCAGATGTTGATCGTGTCTTCGAAGTCGCTGATAACATGGTCCCGTATGCTCGCAGAGAGCGCGTCACCAAAGTCCTCGAAGGGGCGATCCTGGGTAATATGTTCTTCGAACCGAGCACGCGGACACGGGTCAGCTTCGGGTGCGCATTCAATCTTTTGGGCGGTCAGGTACGCGAAACTGCCGACGTAAACACTTCCTCCATGTCAAAAGGCGAGTCGCTCTATGACACCGCCAGAGTTATAAGCGGATACAGCGATATAATAGTAATGCGCCACCCTCAGACGGGCTCGGTTAGCGAATTTGCCAAGGCCAGTCGCGTGCCAGTTGTCAATGGTGGTGACGGCCCCAACGAGCACCCCTCTCAAGCACTGCTCGATCTCTACACAATCAAGAAAGAATTGCTGTCTAACGATCGACAGATAGATGGCATGAACATAGCGATGATAGGCGACCTCAAGCATGGCCGAACGGTGCACTCGCTCTCACAATTATTGCAGCTGTATGACAACATTACCTTCACCTTGATCTCACCCCTAGAGCTCAAAATGCCTGCTGAGATTGTCTCCGAGTTAACGGCTGGGGGACACAAGGTAATAGAAACAGAGGACATGGAAGCCGGCCTGAATGACAACGATACTGTCTACCTAACACGCATACAGGAAGAGCGGTTTACGACAAAGCTAGAGGCAGACATCTATCGCGGTCGCTTCAGACCTGTCTCTTATACACATCTCCGAGCCCACGAGACCGAG
>CAJXQP010000255.1 GCA_913058275.1 uncultured Gammaproteobacteria bacterium
TGAGTCGGCAGCGAGCGCTGCGGATAAGAAGTTAGAACGACTACATCAAGATCTATTTTTGGAGGCGAATCCGGTTCCAGTGAAGTGGGCTCTACAAGCTATGGGTAAGATAGGCAGAGGAATTAGATTGCCACTTGTGGAACTTGATGAGCAATATCACGTCAAAGTTCGGGAAGCTCTCGCGCAAGCAGGCATTGATGCGTAATGTGCTGGTTCAGTTATAGTTATGAATACCGTAATACAGGAACACAGTTAAATGCCTAAACCCATACTAATCCTACTGTTCGCGATGTCGCTTACCGGGTGTAATTACTTAGCTGGTGAGGACGGACCTTTTCGTGATCGTGCGGATGATTATATGGAGGCGGCTGTATTGCCGCTGATGGCGATTCCTGACGAGCTCGATAGCTATACGCTGGATGAGCTCTATGTCATTCCGGCGCAATTCTCCATTTCTGCTCTGCCCATCGACGGGATCCCTCTACCCAAGCCTATTGAGACGAATCGCCGGGAAGGCGTGATCATACAAAATTTGACTGATACTAGTTGGATAGTCTTGGATGCTACGCCGGGACAAGTATGGCCGCTGGTGCGAGATTACTGGACGCAACTGGAAGTTATTCTAGACTATGAGGATCCAGGCATAGGTGTCATGGAAACTTCTTGGCTGGAGGTTGATAGCAATTTGGAGACGCGGCATAAGTATCGCGTCACCATAGAGCCCGGCCTACATTCCGGTTATTCAGAGATCTATGTGATGCATGTGGAAAGCCCGAGGAGTGAGCCGGCACCGTTAGTGACAACTTGGCCAGAGGCCTCCATATCGGAAGACCGTGAACGTCAGATCCTGGATAGTCTTTCACAATACCTGGCAGACAGGAACGACGTTTATCAGGCCTCATCCGCCAGTCTGCTTGCTGGTAGCATCGAAGCTGAGAGAAAGGCAAATATTGTCGAGGACGAGCAGGGCCGGCAGGTATTGGAGCTTCGCCTCAGTTATAGGCGCGCGTGGGTGTTGGTTCGCTCAGCACTAGACGAGGCAGGAGTGACTATTCTGGAGAACGACCGTGACATGGCCTTTCTCAATGTCCGCTTCTCTGGCATCAGCGAAGAAGGTGATGAGCCCGGATTCATAGGACGGCTGTTTAATCGCGGTGATGGAGAAGCTGTTGCTGTAGAGCAAGATTTTAGTGTCAGACTCGTAGACACGGGCGGTATTGTCACTGTATTTGCCGAACCATTGGAGCCGGTCGACGATCTGCCTGAACTTGCCGTCGATTTGTTACTCGTCATCAATAATAATTTGAACTAAAGCGGCGCTACAGACCTATGTCTATGTCGCCGCTTTTGTCTCGCCGCAACTTTCGTTTCGCCGTAGTATAGGCCGTCCTCTTTAAAGCGAGAATTATGAATTCCCCAGTTATTATCGTCCTCTCTATTCTAGCTGCCATATTGATAGGCCTGCTCGTTTGGCTGCTGCGTCAGTCGCAGCAGCTCAAGCTGGATGAACTGTCATCTCGAGAAAAGCTGCTAGCCAGGGAAGCTGAGCTAGGTAATGCAAAAGATTCTGTTCATGAATCAGAGAATCAAAACGCTTCTCTTAGGGTCGAGCTGCAGTCACTGCGCGAACACAAAGCTAAGCTCGAGACTAGTTTGGAGATGGAGAAAAATCAGCACACCAAGGATCTCGCATTTCTGAACGAGTCGAAAGAGCAGATGGGTGAAGCTTTTGAAAATATCGCCAACAAAATATTCGACGACAAGAGCAAGAAGTTAGTCGACAACAACAAAGAAAGTCTCTCAACGGTTTTGAATCCGCTGCAGGATAAAATTCGTCAATTCGAAAAACGTGTAGAAGACACTTACGACAAAGAATCTAAGGAGCGGTTCTCGTTGGCTAGAGAAATCAAGCAGCTGCAAGAGATGAACATGCAGATCAGCGAAGACGCGGTTAACCTGACCAATGCTTTGAAGGGCGATAACAAGGCTCAGGGGAACTGGGGCGAAATGATCCTCGAGACTCTTTTGGATAATTCCGGCTTAGTTAAAGGCAGGGAATACGAAGTGCAAGTAAGTTTGCAATCCGCTCAGGGCGGCAAGTTTCAGCCCGATGTTATTGTTCACCTGCCTGAGTCGCGAGATATTATTATAGATTCCAAGGTGTCGCTTAAGGCATGGGATGCCTACTGCTCCACAGACGATGTAGATGAGAAAGCGGGGTTTCTGAAGCAGCATGTGCAGTCAGTGCGCAGTCACGTTAAAGGGCTTTCGGGCAAGGACTATCAAAATCTTGCTGGTATAAGTACTCTAGATTATGTGTTCTTGTTCATGCCAATTGATGCCGCCTACTCAGTCGCGATTCAGAACGACCCTGGTTTATCTCAGTATGCGTTCGAGAAGAACATCGTCTTCGTTAGCCCAACAATGTTACTAACGACCTTGAAGCTGGCTCAGAATCTTTGGCGTTTGGATCAGCAGAACCGAAATGCCGTAGAGATAGCAGAGAAGGCCGGTGCGCTGTATGACAAGTTCGTAAACTTTCTTACTGACCTCGAAGATGTTGGTGCGAGAATTGATTCGAGCAAGAAGAGTTATGACAAAGCGCACAACAAGCTTCGATCCGGTACTGGGAATCTAATACGACGCGTAGAAGATCTCAAAACTCTTGGCGCAAAGACCTCCAAGAAGCTAGAGCATGAGGCGCTAGCAACTGACACCGAAGAAAATACACCTAATAAAGAATTGCCGGATAAGACTCGCCACTAATAACCTGTAAATATCCCCGCAACTCCGACCATGCCCCAGTTCCTATGCTTACTCAAATAACAGATTTTCTTAACTGCCCTACACCAGACGCCTGGTTGCAAGAAGCACTTCTACATCAGGATGTTTTGCTCATCGATCACGCTAATTGCGAGAAGAAAGCGGCAGCAACCGCGATGAATCTCATGTACAGGCATACAAATAAGCCGGACTTACTGAAGAAGATGTCGCAGTTAGCCCGAGAGGAGTTACTGCACTTTCAGCAGGTTGTCGAAATAATGCAGGCTAGGAATATAGAATACGTGAGGCTAAGTCCCTCGCGCTACGCGGCAGGCCTGCGTGAGTTGATCGCCAAGGAAGAGAGGCAGCAGCTCATTGATACGTTGATCGTAGGTGCGTTCATAGAGGCGCGCTCCTGCGAGCGCTTTGCGAAATTGGCACCGCTTCTAGATAGCGAGTTGCAAAAGTTCTACCGCAGCCTACTTAAATCGGAGGCGCGGCATTTTGAGGATTATCTAGCTCTGGCGAGGGAGTATTCTGATAAAGATATAAGGTCGAAGGTAGAGGAGGTTGCCGCTGAAGAAAGCCGCCTGATTTCTGAGCCAGACGCGCAATTTCGATTTCATAGTGGGTCGCCACAGTGAGAGTTTAGTTTTGACAGGTCTCTGGCCGGCTAAGGTTGCTTCCCAGCCTGTCTTCCAAGGCACGCAGTTGCTGGCAGGCAATGTTGTTGTTACCCACTAGATTGACTGAGGCGAGGTTCATCATGTTCAGTAGAGGGCCGATATCAGTAACTTCGTTGTTCATAAGATTTAGTCCGCCGAGTAATCGTAGGCCCTGCAGGGGAGACACGTCCCGTATGAAGTTGTTACTCAGGTCTAGAAAACGTAATTGAGTAAGTTGCTCTATAGCATCCACCGTCTCCACCTCGGAGCTGCCGCAGGACAGTACACGTAATAGCTCTGCATTTTGTATATTCTGCTGTTGCATCGCGATATTTACACAGCCTTGAAGATCAGGATCAGCGAGGTCGCCATTGAAGAGCCGTCCAGTTGGGTCGAAAACAGCCTGATTATTTACCGAAACAGTATAGTTCTGCGAACAGGCCGAAAATGAAATCAGTAGAGCCGTAGCAACCAATTTGGATGCCCTGGATGTGGTATTTACTAGCTGATTGAGGCAATTTTTCATGATTGGCTAAGCTTTGAAAATAGTGAGTAAGTAGGGGTGGATACGGCCTGTCTGCGATCCGTTTCACCGGTGAGACACTGGTATTTACTGGGCATCCCAGTTAGTATGCGAAAGTTTTGTCGCTGACGGGATTGAAACCCTTATCCCGGCAATTGTCCAATGAATCTAAGGAATTTAGCATGAACATAAGTACACGTAAGAGTCGGATCCTCGTCACTATCTTCGCTGCCTTGTTGAGCGCGCAGTTATTTGGCCAGGGTGATACAAGCCTGGAAAGTGAAGATGCACAGATCGCTTACTCTCTCGGCGTTAACATCGGGCAGAACCTCCAGTCTCAGGGGCTTTTGGATAACGTAGAACTTGATACTTTTATGGTAGGCATGCTCGATGCGATAGGTGGCGAAGTGAGAATGGACGAAGAAGATATGTTCGCCGCCATTCAATTGTTTCAGCAGCGTATGGCGCAGCAGCAGCAGGCAGCCTTGACAGAAAGCACAGCCGCCAGCGTAGAATTTCTTGCGAACAACGCGAGCCAGGAGGGTGTTGTAACACTTGAATCGGGCTTGCAATACATGATTCTAGAGTCTGGTCCTGACGGTGGTGCTTCACCCGCAGTTACAGATTCGGTTCTTGCTCATTACCACGGCACGCTGATTGATGGCACGGTATTCGATCTGTCTCTTATACACATCTGACGCTGCCGACGAATAGAGAGGTGTAGATC
>CAJXQP010000256.1 GCA_913058275.1 uncultured Gammaproteobacteria bacterium
CCTGCTCGCAAAAATGTGCCTAATCCTTTCCGCCCTGGCGAGATGATGGACATTCCTCGCAAGCCTGCGAGCATTCGCGTAAAGGTACTGCCTCTCAAGAAGCTCAAGGAATTTGCCCTATAAAGGCAGCAAAGGAGACTTCTAGATTCTGGTGTCGATAGAGCCTAGCCCCGCTAGCACTCTAAAGCCCAGACTCTACAGAGAACCATAAGAAAGGCAGCCTTAGGCTGCCTTTCTTACATTTTGCAGTAGGTAATTTAGCAAAGTGCCCATACTTAAAATAGTCTAAGATAATCCTCATACACCCAAAATTGGATCAGCCATGCGAGCGAGTAAATACCTAATAGCGACAGTGAAGGAGACCCCTTCGGATGCTGAGATAGTTAGCCATCAACTGATGTTACGAGCGGGTCTAATACGGAAGCTCGCCAGCGGACTGTATACATGGCTACCACTAGGACTGCGTGTACTGCAGAAAGTCAGTCAGATCGTTCGCGAAGAGATGAATAAATCCGACGCAATGGAAGTATCTATGCCTGTAGTCCAACCTTCACAGCTGTGGGAGGAGTCTGGACGCTGGCAACAAATGGGCCCAGAACTCGTGCGTTTTAAAGATCGCCACGATCGCGATTTCTGCCTAGGCCCAACCCACGAGGAGGTAATTACCGACCTCGTTCGCAACGAGTACAGCAGCTATCGCCAGCTGCCGGCGAATATCTATCAGATTCAAACGAAATTCCGAGATGAGCGACGCCCGCGTTTTGGTGTCATGCGCTCACGGGAATTCATCATGAAAGATGCCTATTCCTTTCACTCAAGTCAGGAATGCTTGGATGAAACCTATGCTGTTATGCATCAGACCTACTGCAACATCTTCGATCGCCTCGGCTTGAACTATCGCCCAGTGATTGCCGATTCCGGTAATATTGGCGGCAGTAAATCCCATGAATTCCACGTGCTCGCTGATAGCGGCGAAGACGAAATTGTTTTTAGCAGCGCTTCCGATTATGCAGCGAACATCGAACTTGCCGTCGGCACACCGATGCCAATCGATGATGAAGATGACGGCGAGCCTAAATCTCGCGAACTGGTAGACACTGATCAGGCCAGTAGTATTGAAGAAGTAGCCGCCACGCTGACAGTCTCGCCACAGCGAATACTGAAGACACTATTTGTGCATGCCGCCAACGACGAGGGAGAACGCACCGACAACCTCGTCGCGCTGCTGTTGCGCGGAGATCAGGAACTGAATGAGACCAAAATTTCAAAAATCAGCGGAGTCGCCTCTCCACTAGAATTTGCTGATGACGAGCTGATCCAGAAAAAACTGGAATGTTCCGTAGGCTCATTAGGGCCCGTTGGCCTCTCAGATTTAGGCATACGCTGCATTGCTGACAACAGCACTAGTGAGATGCACAACTTTGTCTGCGGCGCCAACAAGCCCGGCCATCATTTCATCAACGCAAACTGGGACGATGACTGCAGCCCCGACGCCATCATGGACATACGCAAGGTTCGAGAAGGCGATATCAGCCCCGACGGTAAGGGAACCTTGTCGATTAAACGTGGTATCGAGGTTGGTCATATCTTTCAGTTAGGGACTAAATACAGTGCGGCCCTAAATGCAAAAGTGCTCGATAAGAACGGCAAGTCTGTAGTTATGCCCATGGGCTGCTATGGCATCGGTGTGACCCGAGTCGTGGCCGCCTGTATCGAACAGAATCATGACGCGCACGGAATCATCTGGCCCAAAGCTATCGCGCCCTTTCAACTCGTTATCATTCTGATCGATGCACACAAGTCTGAACAGATCGTCGAATTTGGAAACAGCCTGTACGTACAAGCTCAGGAACTCAGCGTAGAGGTACTGCTGGACGACCGCGACAAGAAAACCAGTCCTGGCGTGAAGTTCGCCGATTCTGAGCTCATGGGACTGCCTCATCGACTAGTTGTTTCGCCACGGTCCCTAGCGGACGGTGTTATCGAGTACAAGGATCGCGTGGCGACCGAGAAACAGTTGATAGAGACTGACGCAATCGCCTCTTTCTTGCAGAAATTGTTCAGCTAGCAGCTTGACCTGGTTGTTCTCGCGTTTTTACGCAGTCGCGGGGCCAATCTATGACCCCAACACAGTGATACACCGACGACTAACGTATACTAGTCAGCATTAATTTCCGAAACACACCTATGAACCTTTCAATCACAAGCCTTCATAACCTCATCACACAAGCCAAAGCCATCATTGATGGCTATCTGTGGCAACTGAACAGTGCACGTCAGCCCCTATGGAAACGGGCCACAAGAAGAACTAGCCAGATATTCGTAGCTATTGTTCGCGATCTACTAAAAGGTCAACTCTCGCTGCGCGCAATGAGCCTGGTGTTTACTACTGTAATCGGCTTCTTTCCCCTGCTCGCACTCACCTTCGCGGTACTGAAAGGCTTGGGCGTACATAATGCCTTGGAGCCCGCTCTACTGACCTTGCTACAACCACTTGGCGATGATGCGAATACATTTACAGCTGAGGTCTTGAGCTATGTAGACGCTCTTCAGGTTGAAGTTATTGGCATTACCAGTGTGGGGTTGCTGCTCTACTTCGTCTTAGACATGATGCGCAAGATCGAGGGATCCTTTAACTACATTTGGACAGTCCGACAGGGCCGATCATGGTCAAGCCGCGTCAGCGAGTATCTTTTCGCAGTTATCGTTAGCCCTCTGATGCTATTCTTGTCGATCACCATCTCGTCATCAGTCAACACGAACTTCTTCAGTAGCCTGTTGGAGAGCCTCAGCTACGGCATTTTTGTTATCGAGTTTATAGCATTTATGGCACCGATATTTTTAATGTCGCTTGCCTTTGCATTTGCTTATAGCTTCCTACCTAATACTCGGGTGCAGTTTGGCTCTGCATTTATCGGCGGGCTCGTTACTACGATCATCTGGAAGTTAATGGGCTCAGTCTTTCAAGAATTCTTCATCGCATCCGCGAGAGAGTCGATTTATCTCGCCTTCGCTTCCGTTGTAGCTGTCATGTTTTTCATCTATGTAGGCTGGCTTGTCGCGCTAATAGGCAGCAGTATCGCTTACTATCACCAGTACCCATCGAAGACACGAGTAGTACGCGGCGAGAGCAATCTCAGTATTGCTCAGCAGGAAGAACTCGGATTGTCAGTCGCTGCTGTGATTATCAATCGATTCAATGCAGGCCTCGCCCCACTGGATGAGGCTGAACTATCAGAAACCCTTAGTGGTCATCCCATAGTGATTGAGGATTCATTAATAGCGTTAGAAAAAATTGGGCTTATCAGTAGAACCGCGGATGAACCGCCCCGCTACTTGCCAACAAAGTCCGTGGCTAGCTGCACCATATTTGATATATGGAGGGCTCTGCGCTGCTACAATGCAGATACGCTGAAGTCTGCATCAACTACAAATAATCAACTCCTGGTAAAGGATTTTTACCAGCGTCTCTATGAGACAATCGAGAAAGAGTTAGGAAATAAGACGTTTTCGGGAAGCTCAGAACTACCGGCAGGTTCTCCAGGAGTATTGAAATGACAATCATCAGCATCTATCACAATCCTGAGTGTTCGAAATCCCGGGCAGCATTGGCGCTGCTTGAAGAGAACGATGTCAGCCCGGAGATTATTTATTATTTAGAAACACCGCCTAGCATCGAGGATCTAAAGTCCTTGCTAGGAACACTCGGCCTGCAGCTGCAGGACATCATTCGCCGCTCAGAAGATGACTACGATGAACTTGGCCTCGATGACGAAACGCTCAGCGAAGAGATAGTTCTAGATTTGCTACATAAACATCCGCACCTTTTACAGCGCCCCATCGTGATCAAGGGTGACAAGGCCATCATCGCTAGGCCACCCGAAGCTGTCCTCAGCATGATTGAAAATGGAAAGGGAGAGTAATCAATGGATTCCTCTTACGTATTAGTTTTGTACTACAGCCGCTACGGCGCCACCGAGAAAATGGCACAACTGCTTGCTCGAGGTATCGAGCAGGTGTCGGGTATGCAAGCGAAGGTTCGCACGGTGCCCTCCGTCTCAGCCAATTCTGAGGCTACCGAGCCCGAGGTGCCCAGCGAGGGAGCAGTCTATTGTAGCGAAGAAGATCTAAAAAATTGCAGCGGCCTCATCATCGGCAGCCCTACTCGCTTTGGCAATATGGCAGCCGCACTCAAGTATTTCTTGGATGGTACCGGCGCAATCTGGGCATCTGGTTCACTAATAGACAAACCGGTCGCCACGTTTACGTCTACTTCTTCACTGCATGGTGGGCAAGAAACCACACTATTGACCATGGCGATCCCATTGATCCATCATGGCATGGTGTTCTGCGGCATTCCCTATTCTGAAGCGGCGCTCAATACGACGACGACCGGTGGCACTCCCTATGGCGCGAGCCACCTCGCTGGAGCAAAAGGGAATAATCCGATTAGCGATGACGAAGCAACGCTTTGCGCGGCATTGGGCAAGCGCGTCGCCACAATCGCACAGAAATTGACGAAATAATTAGTCGGTCCTAGAAAATGCATCTCGATATGAATTTCAATCACTTGGCATCGTACTTAGCAGAAACTTCGACCAAGAAACACCAGTTTCATACGTTTTTTTGGTCGACTAAGTTGCACAGGGATGTGCAACCATTGCCCGTTGAGG
>CAJXQP010000257.1 GCA_913058275.1 uncultured Gammaproteobacteria bacterium
GCTCGGAGATGTGTATAAGAGACAGCCCTTATGCGAGTCGAGGATATTGTCGACTTTGCCAATACTCGCCTAGGCAGGTCGAAGCGCTTTGGTCCTAGCGTCAATTATCGCTGGGGCAAGCATCTGGAGTTAGATCTAGATCATACTCTACAACAATTCGATGTAGACGGCGGCAGGCTATTTACCGCGAATCTGACTGACTTAAAGACGACTTACCAATTTAGTGCACGCAGCTTTCTTCGCTTAACGCTCCAATATACGGACAACAAACGCAATCAGGATCTCTACGTCAGGTCAGTGCAGGCACGCACTAAGCAACTCACCACACAGCTTCTCTACAGCTATAGATTCAGCGCCGCCACGCGTTTCTTTATCGGCTACTCCGATGCCGGCTTTCAGAACGACACCTACGACGCCATCGAGAAAACCAATCGCACAGTGTTTGCTAAGTTTAGTTATGCCTGGTTGCCTTAAGGATACTTTTTAGCAAGATTCCTCACCCGCTAATTACCTCAAAATAGAACGCTAAAACACCTCAGGTTCTCCTATTAAAAGACTCGAGCTGTAGGTAAAATGACGCCTTCTTTTCCCGCCACTCGGACGTACTATCCAATGGGCCAACAAACTTCGCTATACCAGAAGCATCTCGATTCCGGCGCCAAAATGGTCGATTTCGCCGGATGGGATATGCCGATTAATTATGGCTCCCAGATAGAAGAGCATAATCTGGTTCGAAACCAAGCGGGCATCTTCGACGTATCACATATGACAGTAGTAGATGTGTCTGGTGATAAGGCTGAAGCATTCCTGCGCTATCTATTAGCGAACGATGTTGCCAAATTAGATGAAGTTGGGCGGGCTTTATACAGCGGCATGTTAAATGAGGCCGGCGGCGTTGTTGACGACTTGATTGTCTATCGCATGAGTTTCGGCTATCGCGTTGTGGTGAACTGCGCTACTCGCGACAAAGACTTGGCCTGGATACGCACCCACGCAGCAGACTTCGGCGTAAGCATTGAAGAACAGCCACAGCTCTCTATCCTTGCCGTTCATGGGCCTGAGGCAATCGACAAAGTCTGTTCGATACTGACTAGTGACCGCGCCGCAATAGGCATTGATCTAAAGAATTTCCGCGGCTTCGAATCGGGTTCCTGGTTCATAGCTCGCACTGGCTACACAGGAGAAAAAGGTCTCGAACTAATCCTGCCCAGTGAAGAGGCTCCAGGAATTTGGGATAAACTATTAGCAGTAGGCGTCAAGCCCGTAGGCTTGGGCGCAAGAGATACACTACGCCTGGAAGCAGGAATGAATCTCTATGGCCACGACATGGATGAAACGACTTCACCCATCGCCGCCAATATGAAACAAACAATCGCCTGGCAACCCGAAGACCGCGAGTTCATTGGCCGGCAGGCGGTCACGGCGCACTTAGCAGAGAACGAGGCTGGCACAATGCCAATCCTTACCGGGCTAGTTCTAGAACAGCGGGGTGTGCTACGAGAGGGCCAGAAGGTTCTATGCGAAAATGGAGAGGGCGTGATTACCAGCGGTAGCTTTTCTCCCACATTGAAGCATTCAATCGCATTAGCTAGAATCCCTGCGAATAGCGGCGCCTGCCAAGTAGATATTCGCGGCACACTGACCAACGTGCGGATAGTAAAGCCAAACTTCGTGCGCTTCGGCAAGAAGGTATTCGAGTAGAAGATTGAGATTTCACACAGTAATTAGATCTACTAATTCAGAGCGATTCAGCTACCTGGTAGAGTTAAAACCAACACCGATTAAAAGAGGAATACCTAGTGAGCACATATCCAGACAATCTTAAATACGCCGCCACTCATGAATGGGTTCGACTCGAAGGTGATGGCACTGCAACAGTAGGCATCAGCAATCATGCGCAGGATGCATTGGGTGATATCGTATTCGTGGAACTGCCGGAAATAGGCGCTACAATTAACGCGAAAGATGAAGTAGCGGTTGTAGAATCTGTTAAGGCTGCATCGGATGTGTACAGCCCAATATCTGGTGAAATTATCGCTACCAATGCCACGCTCGCCGATACCCCGGAAACGGTTAATGCAGTTCCCTACGACGGCGGTTGGTTCTATAAAATCCAGATTAGTGATGAGCAAGAGTTAGATGAATTAATGGATGCCGACGCATACTCGGATCACTGCGAAGAGGGTTAAGTAGCTGAGCGACGTAGGCAAATAGCTTTCGCCAACAACGCGCATCGGCTTACTCTTCACCCGTTTAATCATTTCAATACCAAAGATGAATTATGTTTTCTGAAAGGACAGTAATGCAAACGCAATCCAATCCGGCGACTAAGAACGATTCCGCACAAAACGATTCCGCGGTGTCTCTCGAAGCTCTGCAGTACCACGGCGAATTTATCGATCGGCACATTGGTCCAAACAAAATTCAGATAGAGCAAATGCTGCAGACACTGAATTTAGAATCGCTAGATGATCTTATTGCCAATACTGTTCCCGAAGCGATCCTACTGAAAAGCGCCCTAGAATTGGATGACCCGCTCACTGAAAATGCGGCATTGGCAAAACTAAAAGCAATCGCGGAACAAAACAGTACGGCGAAATCATTTATAGGGCTCGGCTACTACGACACCTTTACTCCAAACGTAATCTTACGCAACGTATTGGAAAATCCTGGTTGGTACACGGCATACACACCTTATCAGCCTGAGATTTCACAAGGTCGTTTAGAGTGTCTACTCAATTTCCAACAGATGACTCTGGACCTAACCGCAATGGATCTGGCGAACGCATCCTTACTTGATGAGGCGACTGCCGCTGCGGAGGCCATGTCACTCGCGAAGCGCGTGAGCAAGAACAGAAAGGCGAATAAATTCTTCGTTGATCAACACTGTTTCCCACAGACCATCGATGTCATAAAGACTCGAGCAGAATGTTTCGGCTTCGAGCTAGTCATAGGTGATATCAATGATGCCGAGCTGTCCGAATTGTTTGGTGCTATTTTTCAATATCCCGCGGTCACCGGCGAAGTACGGGATCTAACTGATATCATCAGCCAACTCCATGAACACAAAGCGATCGCTGTAGTCGCGGCAGACCTAATGAGCCTGACTCTTTTAAAGCCTCCGGGAGAGATGGGAGCAGATGTTGTTACCGGCACTACACAGCGCTTCGGCGTACCCATGGGATACGGCGGTCCGCATGCCGCCTACTTCGCTACCAAAGAAGAATACAAGCGTGCCGTGCCCGGCCGCATCATCGGCGTCTCCGTTGATAAACGAGAACGACAAGCATTTCGTATGGCACTGCAGACTCGCGAGCAACATATACGCCGCGAGAAAGCGAACAGTAATATTTGTACAGCACAGGTTTTGCTAGCAAATATTTCTGCCCTGTATGCCATGTATCATGGGCCCAAAGGTCTTAAGAATATTGCTCAGCGAATTCACCGACTGACTTCTATAATGGCCGTAGGATTCCAGAGCGCTGGCATTGATTTAGTAAACGAGAACTTCTTCGACACGCTTACCCTAAAGGTCGACGTTGAAGATTTGAACACTATTTTGGAGCGCGCGAAGGCGAACCAAATAAATTTACGTATCGATAGAGCCGAGCAAGACAAGACAATCGGTATAAGTCTCGACGAATGCTCCTCTAGTAAAGATGTTGAAAATATTTGGCAAGTCATTCTTGGCGATTCAGCACAGAAATTATCTGCTGCTGCTATTGATGCTCAGATCGTAAGCGGTGAAAAGGCAGCATTTATCCCAGATAACTTGATTCGTCGCAGCGTGTACTTACAACACCCCAACTTCAATAATTATCACAGTGAAACTGAGATGATGCGGTATTTGAAGAAGCTCGAGGACAAAGATATTTCACTTACCCATTCGATGATTGCGTTGGGCTCCTGCACGATGAAACTTAATGCCGCTGCGGAAATGGCCCCTATTAGTTGGCCTGAGTTTGCAAAGCCACATCCGTTTACGCCAATAGAACAGATGCCAGGCTATCAACAGATGATTTCTGGCCTAGAAAAAATGCTAGAGGTAATTACCGGTTTCGATGCTGTAAGTATGCAACCGAATTCGGGCGCTCAGGGTGAATACGCTGGCCTGCTTGCTATCAAAAAATATCTAGCGAGCACCGGTGAGAGCGCTCGTGATGTATGCCTAATACCTAGCTCCGCACATGGCACGAATCCCGCCAGCGCACAGATGATTGGCATGAAGGTTGTACTCGTAGCCTGTGATGACAATGGCAATATCGATGTTAAAGACCTGCGTAGCAAAGCGGAGGCGAATACTGACAATCTCGCTGCGCTGATGATTACTTACCCTTCAACACACGGAGTGTACGAGGAAGCCGTCAAAGAAATCTGTCAGATCGTTCATGATCATGGCGGGCAGGTATATATGGACGGCGCCAATCTCAATGCGCAGGTTGGGGTAGCCAAACCCGCTGATATCGGAGCTGATGTCTCTCACGTAAACCTACACAAAACATTCTGTATTCCACATGGTGGCGGTGGACCAGGCATGGGTCCAATCGGAGTGAAGAAGCACCTTGCGCCATACGTGGCGAACCATTCCCTAATTAAACTAAATGCTGTCTCTTATACACATCTCCGAGCCCACGAGACCGAGGCTGATCTCG
>CAJXQP010000258.1 GCA_913058275.1 uncultured Gammaproteobacteria bacterium
ACGAGATCAGCCTCGGTCTCGTGGGCTCGGAGATGTGTATAAGAGACAGCCCTAGTTATTTCTCTAGCCTTTCCGCAACGCGAGCGAATGTGGTTGTCCACAATCTCTACGCCGCTGGGCTTAATGGCGATACTGGCTTGGCCGACTGGGTCGCCTACCAATTGACCAAGGAGGCGATTGGCGTCGCATCCTTACTGCCCCGTTTCTGGCAGCCCGATGAGCTAGTGCGAATATCTGGTATAGATGAACTAGCCGAAGCTGAAGCTCTAGGGTTTTCGCTGGCAGAAGTTAGCAGTAGTGGGAATCCTTACGGTGGCTTCAATGAGCCGCTCGCTAATATGCGGGAGCGTGCCCGGCTCGCACCGATTACTAGCTTCGCGAAGACACCTTATTGGAGGGAGTTAAACAATCTCAGCAATATGGTATCGATGCCTACGCCACTGCGGCGCGGACCTTGGCTGCAACTGGAGCAGAGGTTGAACCAAATAGTTAGCGAAGAGAATTCATTGGGCGTAATCAGTGGCCCACTATTTCTGATCGACCAACCGTTAAGCACTACTATCAACAGCGCGAACTTAAATCCAGCTGCATATTTCAAAGTGATTATCGCAGACAGCGGCATTGCGGCGTTCGTCTTTTCGCAGGATGTATCTCAGGCAGAGCGTTTTTGCGAGCATCGGGCGGATCTAGAACAAATCGGATTGATGAGTGGTCTGGACTTGTTTCCCGAGGGCAATCCCGTGATATCGGCAAAACTGTTGAGTGAGCTTGGTTGTTCCTAGATCAGTAGTTTCGTGCAGCTACACTGCTACATTTTTTCGCTATTTATAAATTGTGCTGACATGGTGAATAAGCTACCTTTCAGCTATTAGGATTAAATTATCCCCGGGGCTACTTGTGAAAAAAGCAATAATGGCGTTCCCAAGACTTACACTACTGGCAGTTGCCTGTGCCTTTTCGACGGTGGCCTTAGCTGCCGACGACTATGTCACTCCTCGCACTCAATGGGGCCTGCCCGATTTGCAGGGGGTCTGGAACTTTTCTTCGAACAGACCCATGCAGCGTCCATCTCGCTTCGGCGATCGTCAATTCCTTACACCCGAGGAAGTCAGAGAAATCGCTGAACAGCGAGCTGCAAGAGATGCCTCGAACGATGGTGCCATAGCGGTTGAGGGTGTCGACGGCTCCTACAACGATTTCTGGGTCGAGAATGCCGGTATTGGCGGTGATGTACGTACCTCGCATATTGTCTATCCGGTAAATGGCAAACTTCCAGCTCTCAGAGAGGGTGCAATAGCCCGCCAGGGAGTATATGGCGGGGATACAACTGGCGAGTCGCGCCCGGTTCGAATCTCAGCTGGCGGTATTGGCACAGATGGCCCGGAGGATCGCGGACTGTCAGAGCGATGCCTGATTGGCTTCAATGCGGGGCCTCCCTTTGTGCCGAGTCTGTACAACAACAATGTGCAAATCTTTCAGACGAAAGATACGGCAGTCATCCTCACAGAAATGATTCACGATGCACGGCTAGTCCCTCTTGTCGACATGCCGAGTGAGATGGGTTCACTTAACGATGATGTACGACTCTGGATGGGAGATTCTCGCGGCTATTGGGAAGGCGACACTCTTGTTGTCCAGACGCGAAACTTCAACGGCTTGGCTTCGAGTTTTGGTCAGGCTGGAACCTCGCTAGACAAAGTGCTCACAGAGCGCTTCACTCGCAGAGGCGAGTACACAGTAGATTACGAGTTTACAGTTGATGACCCATCAACCTATACCGACAAATTTACGGCCATTGTGCCTATGACTAAAGTCGCAGGTCTACTCTACGAGTATGCCTGCCACGAAGGTAACTATGGCATGGTAAATATATTACGCGGTGCTAGGGTGCAGGATGCGTTAGCGGAATCTGAAGCACAGTAACAGCACGATTTTGGAGAAACTAATTGGGGTTTTGAGTAGTAGCTACTCTGGCCCCATTTTTGTTTGAACAGCAAGTTAGAAACACAACCGAATAGAGGATGTTATGAAATTATTTAGAAGAGCAGTCATCGTAATAATTTGTCTGTTGCTGATTCCAATCGCGGCAGTGGCAACTGCCGGAGCCAAACAACGTTTTGAAGATGGCCCCAATCGTGTCTTCTCAGGCGGGCCGCTCGTAGCCGGTGAGCTGCATTCAGGCCCCGATCCAGATTGGAGTTTCGTAAGCGAGATTCCCACAATAGAGATGCAGCTATTGGATCCTGCGCAATCTCGTCGCATTTGGATCGCCGAATATGAGAATAAGATATACGTGTGGTCAGGCTACATGGGAAATTCCATCGGTCGAATCTGGAAGCAGTGGCCAATACAAGCGGAGCGCGATGGCCGTGCAGTAATTCGCATCAACGGGGTGCGTTATGAGCGTCGACTGCAACGTATACAGTCCGGCGATGTGCTCGATGGGTTGACTGCAACTATCACGGGGAAGTATCCGTCGGCGACGACTCGTGCCGCGGTCGAAGCGGGAGACGTGTGGGTGTTCGAAGCAGCGCCTCGAGGCTAAGAAAGGAAATAGAATAGAACGTAGATAGCGATCAGATGTTTTCCTAAGGATTTGAAGCATGAAAAACTTTTACATTTTTACTGCGGTCGCTGTTGTAGTTACGGTTCTTACCGTGCTGTTTGTGCCCGGTGTTGATGATTATGTGGAGCGTACTTTTCAGGTATATCTGGGCCGCGCTGCCCGTTAGACACTATTTATTAAAGAGGTAGGAGCTATGATGATCAATTTAATTTGGTTCAAACTGACTCCAGCGAAGATTCTAAGCCAGCTAGTTTTCGCAGTGGCTTGTTGCAGTTCTGCTGTTGCTCAGTCTGATTGGACACCAACTATTCTCGCCGATGGGCAACCTGATATCGGTGGTATGTGGAATAACGTAGGAGCTACGGCGACACCTTTAGAGTTGCCGAAACAGTTTCAGGGGCGCGAGCCCAGTTCCGAAGAAATTGCAGACCTCATAAGGACAAGAGACGAAGCCAGGAAATCAGACACCTGGACCGGATTCGAGAATAGCAGCGGCGTGGGTGCCTACGAAAACTATTGGTTCGATTGGTACTGGTCTGATGCGGTTGCCGACGCACCGGCTCTGATCGTGGAGCCGCGTAGCGGAGTTCGTCCCGCCTTAACAGAAAAAGCGAAAGCGATTGTCGCCTTCAATGTCGAACATGAACATGATTCCGCAGGCAATGTGGAATCGGGTGACCGGTGTCTCTCTCGTGGTGTATTCGGGATGATGATGCCTACCGCCTATAATAATGGGAAACTCATTGTGCAGGCGCCTGGCTACGTCGTTATCCATAGCGAAATGATTCACAACGCACGCATCATTCCCATAGATGGAGGTCCGCATCTACACGAAAACATTTCTCAGGTAGAAGGCGATCCTCGAGGTCACTGGCGTGGCAATACACTGTATGTAGACTCTACAAACTTTGACTACGTGGGCAATATGCGTGCTCCGGGCACCCCAGGCCCTGGCAATGCACCACAGCATAGTGGGCGCAAGATGCTAGAGACTTTCGAGATAGTGGACGAAAACACTCTGCGCTACACATTGACCGTAGATGATCCACAAACTTATTCTGAGCCTTGGACCGTAGCTTTTCCTTACGCGCGCGACAGTGAGTACACTCAGTATGAGTATGCGTGTCATGAGGGAAACTACGCTATGGAGAGCCGCCTAAGCGGCGCTAGAGTGCAGGAAAAAGATTAATTCTTTTGTGGCCTTGACGAAGTTTATATCTGGTGTGAAAAATTCTCTATACCACTTGGCGTTGCGCGGCTGCGTAGCTAGAATATTTTCTAAGGCATTAAAAAAGGCTGAATTCACTAGAACTGGTTTAGAGTTTTAGTGGTTCAGCCAAGGAGAGTAATTCGTTGTGAAGATTAGCCGCCCGGAATTAGCTTCCAGCGATTAGGTTGGTGCTGATCAGGTCATAATTGATACTAGCGTTGCCGTCTTTCTCGTTTAGCGATAGAGCCATCTCGAGATCGACGTTTGCACCGGCGGCATCTCCAGTCATTACCTTAGCAACAGCTAAGTTGGAATAGATGGAAGCGAGGGCCATCTTCTCGTTCCTAAAAGTGAGCTCTGAAGAAGATTCTGACTTAGTAAGTGCGCTGCTACAGCTAGTGATAGCAGCGTCGTATTCTTCAAGAAGAATCTGGGCGACGCACAGGTTGTTTGCTTCGAAGTAATCCATGTTCTTGAGGCTGCGAGATGCGAAAGTAATTTCCGCTTCTGTGAGGTCTTTTTTTAGAAGCGCCTGAAATCCGACAGTGTCGCTGAATGCAGTTAATCGATAATCAGCCAGTGCGCCGGAAGTTGCGAACGAAGAAGCCAGTGTAAGTGCAAGCAATGCTAGTTTAGAATGTGAAAAGTATTTCATGATTGATCCTTGTGATTCGTTAGATACAGTAGTTAGGTTTTAAAATAGGAAAACACACTGGCTAAAATTTATTTTGTGCTTAAAGGTTTTCTTACATTACTAACCCAGCAGCGATTAAGAAGAGCGTTAGATTTGTGAAGCCGCCTGTTTTTCGATTTGTGTCTATAGTAAGAATCGTGCCGCGTGCTGACAAAGTATGTCTGTCTCTTATACACA
>CAJXQP010000259.1 GCA_913058275.1 uncultured Gammaproteobacteria bacterium
CGAGATCAGCCTCGGTCTCGTGGGCTCGGAGATGTGTATAAGAGACAGGGATATTACCCTGGAGCATTTCAAAACGAGAGAACAGCAGGAGCAAGCCCTTCGCATTCTTCAATTTAAGTTAGAAGTACTCTGGTCAATGCTTGATGCGATGCAAATCGCTTATGTTTATGCCGAACCTCCTTTCCATAGTTGCCCAGAGCTTAGAATCTAGAGGCATGTTTGGCGTCAGAAGTAAGGTGACATGAAAGCGGTAAAGTGAGATAGAAAAATGGGATGAGGACTTTATCTATATCATTCACCAAAGATTTCAATGATAGATCTAGTCAGGTAGAGGCCACAAATTAGCCCGAAATTGTGGCTTTCGAACGAACGCTGGCCTCATGCCAACTAGGTGACATAAGCAATCTATATTTAAAGTCTATATGTGCTGAAATTAAGCCCAAATGGGCCAATATTCGCCTTCATATTTAGATTAGTACTTTCCATAGCAGTAGGTTTCGATTCTACAACCTCCCAAGTGATTAGCCATCGCACTAACCACATCTCTCTGTCGCATTCTGAGACTGGCTTTTAAAGCTCACTGTCAAGTGGGTCAACACCATTTTCGTTCCTGTAAGAATACTCGTCTAGCGTGAAATGATTTTAAAGGATATGAGCTAGTCCAAATCTTACCTGAATGGCATGAGAATTCGGCTAGAGTAGGTATGTTTAGCAATCCTCCAATTGAAATTCATAGATATACATATTACTTCAAGCGTTGGTTTGAGTATCCATCTTGAAATCAGCCGGTAGGTATTAAGCCGTAGAACCGTCAATTACTCCTGCCTTAACGGCTTAGGATGTCACTGAAACAAAAGCCCGCAAAGGCGTGATTCCCGCTGCAGGCTTGAGTTATTGAGGTCTAGAAAGCCTGTTATTACCGCCTAGAAAACCTGTCAAAGCAGATGCATTAAGCACAGGCTTGGTTTGCTCAGGAATAGCGTCTAGGAGGCCACGTAAGGCGCTGTGAGGCCTCTTCTCTGACCCCACCTCCGGGATAGCCCCACTTCCACAGAAAGATTCCCTAATCTGCTAGTGCATACTATTCTGGATGGACGAATGAGATGTTTGGCAATAAAGCTAAAAACCACTCATCCTTATAGCTGAAGCCGGAATAATACGATGTTGATTCTTCTACCTACTGTTAATATCTGATCCCTGCGCTTCTCTCTCGCATCGCGAACCTTGCGGGAAAATTTGAAGATGGCACTTGAATAGAATTTTAATATTTACCAATCTTTTGGAGTTAATGAATGCTGCACCTAAATACTACCGGGCTAGTTCGCAAAAGCCTTTTGCTATCCTTAGTTCTCGCAGGTATAGCATCATGCTCAGATAACGAATCCACTTCGGTAAAGCCTGAAGCAGGAGGCAATAGCTCTAACCTATCCGCTGCCGAAGTCCATGAAGCAAGCCTAGTCTTGGACGCGCACGCGGATATCGTAATTCCCTCAACATCCAGGGCTTACATGAGCGTCGATGGCACTTCGAAGGTAGATCTCGCAAAGATGCGTGCCGGCGGTGTCGATGCCGTTGTCATGTCAGTGGCTGTTGGTCCGGGACCCAGAACTGAGGTAGGCGATGCCGCGGCTAGAGCAGAGGCTGATGAGAAGCTAGCCGCTGTGCACGCCCTAGTAGAAAAGAGTCAGGGTCAAGCAGTGATCGCGACTACTTCAAGCGAAATCGTTGCTGCTCATGAAGCAGGAAAGTCAGCATATATACTCGGATTTCAAAATGCACGGTCACTACAAGGAAACGTTTCCGCCATAGATGAGTTCTACGCTGAGGGCATACGTATTTTCGGCCTCAACCATCTTGGCCACAACGCTTTCTCAGATTCTTCACGCCCAGAGTTTAGCAGTGAAACTGGCGCCTTTGAAGTTACCGAAGAACACGGTGGATTGTCTCCGCTAGGCATAGCTGCCGTAAAAAGAATCAATGCCCTAGGCGCGCTTGTCGATGTTTCACAATTATCCAAAACAGCAACTCTGCAAGTGCTAGAGTTATCAAGCTCCCCAATTATTGCCAGTCACTCGAATGCGAAGACTTTGTCAGACGTGACTCGCAACCTTAGCGATGAAGAGATCGATCGAATTGGCGAGAACGGAGGAGTCATTCACGTAGCTGCGTTTAAAGGCTATCTAATCAATATCTCTGAGCCTGAATTTATAGAAAAACTTGTAGCCTTGCGCGTGGCCGCTGGAATATCGGTAGAATACAACTATCCTTTCGAACTCTATTGGGAGATTGATGATCTTGCAGAAAGATCGGCATTCACTACCGCAGTCAGCGAGCTTCTCGGACCGGCTACAACGGACAATATGATCGAACACATCGATTACATCGTTGACCGCATTGGCATCAACCATGTCGGTATAGGCAATGACTTCAATCATGGCAGCGGCATAGATGACTATAACGACGCCAGCGAAGCGATGAATCTTACCGCAGGCTTGTTGAAAAGAGGCTATTCTATCGCCGACATAAATAAAATCTGGAGCGGGAATTTCCTACGAATTCTGGATGCTGCTGCGGCGAATTAGAACAGCACTACTGCGTCCGTTCTGAGCGCAGACATGGACACAAGAAGATATGGTAGAGAGTTGCCTGTTGTATTTCGATTCGCGCTACCGCGAGGAGCGGATGTCAATTAACACGTTGGCAACAATTAGCGAGACTATTCTAATCAGAGTAGCGGTGCTGGACACTTTTATTATCAACCCAGTCTCTAGTTCTGATCGCGCTTCCTTTGATGACGCCAATCAAGAATTAACCGTTACGGCAGTTAGAGTTGGAGAGGTTTATCACAAGGTTATATTGAATCTCATCGACGCTACGGATCTTGTGTTTGAAGTCGGATCAGTGATCTCTACTGAACCCCCGAATATCAGTTCTACAGGTTTATATAAGAACGGTATTTTGACCGTTCCATTGCTTCTGGCTTTAAAGGACCGATACGTTATTTCATTTAGTTTAAAAAGCGAAAATCCGGTTCATTTTCGGGTTGTCTCAGCAGAACCGGTGCCGTGAAAAGAGGTATTTGATATAATCAAATGAAGACGTGGCGGTGTTAGCGAGCAGACGATGTCGCCGCCGTCATTAAGATATCAAATCCTTAACGAAAGATTCACTTTTCTCGAACTCGTCCAATCGCTCAAGATATCGGGCCAAATTGCTATGTAAGTGATGAATCGCGGATTCAAATCGGCCGAACCTATAATGCGTGTTGGCTCCAGAGCTCATAGCGGCTTGAATATCACTCACGACTTTCGCATCCTCTTGGTTGCCTGTATCTGAAAGAAAAGCGGCGTCCTTCTTGGCGCGAGCTAATTCTTCTTCGGTAGCAGCAGAACCATTTGGTTTCGGCAGTGTGAACTTGTAGTTGAAATAGCGTGTCCTTGTTGCTGATTCTGGTTCAGCGAAGCTCACATGGCAGTGTTGTGATAGTTGATTAATAGACGTGAAAGGGAAAATTCGGTGGACTAGTGTGACCATGCGATCCAACGACAAGTTCTCTCGCGGTGCGTCGCGCAGTTTTTCAATGCGCCTGAAAGGGAAACATACACGAGAATTTGGCCCCTGCGTTTCAATAACATTTAAGTTGTCATAGCCGTAAGGATAGAAGGATTCTGGATGTGTAGGCTTTATATGATAGCCTTCCAGAGTTCCCTCGGCAGTCAGCTTCCAGTTGATGTCCTCAACAGATTCACTCGAATCGAACAGTACCTGATTTTCAGTCAGGAGATCAGGTAGCGAGTCTAAAGCACCAAGCCCAACAGGTTCATCCTGAGTAATAAATACCAATCCACTGCGGATTTCTACCTCATGAACTGGTACCAATCCGTTGCTATTTTTGTCTAGGTCAGGAAAACCATGTTCGTGGGGCACGTACTCAAGTCGACCGTCTAGTCGGTATGCCCATCCATGATAATTACATCGGAATATCTTCGTACAACCGGATCCATCAGCCAATTGCATCCCACGATGCCGACACGCGTTACGAAATGCCCTAATACTACCGTCCAGACCACGCACCACCACGAGTGGAACACCAGCGGAGGCCCGCGCCACGTAAGAGCCTGCGTTAGGTAAAGCTGCAACCGGACAAAAAGGGATAGGTAGGCGACGCATAAGCCGCCTTTCAGCATCGAAGCGTAATGGAGAAGTGTAGTTTTCCACGGGCTCAAACCAATCCTCATCACCCAGGTCGGTTGTGCCGTTATCAATATGGTTCAGAATATGATCGAGAAGTTCTGCGTCGCTGCGCATCGTGGATCGCTCCAAAATTTTTTAGTAGCGAGGCAAGTTACATTCCATTTAAGTTGTATGCAATAAAATGCGTATACTCCTGCATATCAGTTCACCACCAGCATGCTCTACAGAAGCATGGTGGCGCCCCTGAGCAACCAGCAATTTATCTCCAACAAACACCTCTCGATAGTCCAGTAACCGCTTGATCCGCATATTCAGGCCCTCTATGGAGTGTTAAAGCCTGTATTGTAACTCCGCGTGTCAAGCGGACTCAGACCCCACCCCCTAAAACCTCAAAACGGCCATATCCAGACCCCACCACCTGTCTCTTATACACATCTCCGAGCC
>CAJXQP010000260.1 GCA_913058275.1 uncultured Gammaproteobacteria bacterium
ACGAGATCAGCCTCGGTCTCGTGGGCTCGGAGATGTGTATAAGAGACAGCCATAGCACCGGTCCGCCTCGCAGCATGAAGCCATTCACTGAGTCGATCATATCTAGAAATGCGAAATACATACTATTTCCCCTTCTGGCGTCGGATTAGCGAGCGGCTGCTTGCTGCTCTGCTTTCTGAGCGATCATACCAGTCGCTTGCTCTTCCAGAATGTGGATGATGTTATCCGCACGGCTCTTTACTACTGTGTGCATAAAGATTGTCGGGATCGCTACAACAATACCGAGCACCGTAGTCATTAGGGCTTGCGAGATACCGCCGGCCATAATAGTTGGGTCGCCTGCACCGTATACAGTGATCTGCTGGAACACCTGAATCATACCGGTTACCGTTCCAAGGAGACCGCCAAGTGGCGCGATCGTTGCGATCATTTTGATCAGCGTGAGCAGGCTTTCAAGCGCAGGTGTTTCCTGCAGAATGGCTTCGCTAAGCTTCAGCTCTAGTGTTTCGGTATCAGCGTTCGGATTATTATCCGCAACCATGAGTACTCGGCCCAGTGGGTTGTTCTTCGCTGGTGTGTTGCTCTTGAGCTGGCTGCGTACTTTGGCAGAGGTCAATTCGAGCATCAACAGGCGATAGAAGCCAAGAATAATACCGATGATACCTACACCAATAATAATGAAGCCGATTGTGCCCGAGTTGTTGCGAACCTGCTCTTCTACTGATGGGAAGTTAACGAGGTTAGCCATAACCTGACCGCCGACTCCACCTGTAGGATCAATGCCTACCTTAGTGAAACCTGAAGTCGCGCCTTCTAGATCGCTAGCCATGCTCAATGTGCCTGCATCTGGCTGCTTTGGAAGCACTTGGAGGTGGCCAATATTGCCCGCGTAGCTGAGGTATTCGCCTTCGGAGATCGAGTTGAAAGAGCCAATGCGCGTAATCGAGCGAGTGGCTGTCTCACCAGTTGGCAGTGCAACTTCACCTTGATACGTGACGACGCGTGCCGATTCGGTCATTTCTTGCTGCATGAAATACCAGAAACGCTCGATTTCACCAACGTCTAGCTGCTCAATAGTGCTGCCTGCTTTTTCAATAAAGCCTTCGATATACTCACTGCGGCCTGCGTACTGCGCACTGATCAGTGAATTTTCGAAGTTGCTTAAGAAGTCACCAGCCACCCCTTGTAAGGTGCCGAAGAGCTCGTTCAAATCGCCGCGACGGTCGCGAAGTACTTCTCGCTTGTCGCTGATAGTGATTTCATTTGCTTCGAACTGGTCGCTTAGCTGACCCTGTGTCCGCTCTTGCTCTGTAATACGCTCTTTAGTGGTTTCCAGAATTTGAGCCTGACGCGCTGCGTTTTGCTCGAATTCCTGTAACCGCGCACGGTATTCGGCTGACTCCGAAACCTTGTCGCCTTCGACGAGATTCAAAAGACCTGAAAGCGACGTAGCCTCTTGTGCTGCAACGTTGCTTGATGCTGCCAGGAGGAAGGCAGAGAGAGAAAAATTAATTAGTTTAGATGTTATTTTCACTGTGCAGCCTCCGGAGCTAGAACGGGCAATTCAATAATTCGTGGAGCGTCGAGCTGTGATGCGACGCGGATCGCTGATTGGATGGCGGTGCGGTAATCGCCAGCTGGCAACTCAACCCACTCACGCGCATTATTGTCCCAAGCGCCCGTCACTTGACGATCTGTAGTCTGATACATCAATGCAACGCGACCGATACGAGCGATGTTGACATCGCGCTCGGCACCATTGATGACGATGGTGTCAGAGTAAGTTTCAGTCGTGCGGCCATAGCTATTCTCGGTTTGATACATAACGAGAACCTGGCGGAATTTTTCTGCGATCGACACATCAGGATTATCTATAGCTGCGCGAGCAAAAGAGATTCGGTTAGCCCGCTCGTCTACATGGAACGGATAATCTAAGGCGATGAACTGCTCTATGCTCGATAGCATCTTGTTCATCAGGAGAGGGATCTCGCGAGTCACGATTTCTACGTTTGCGATCGACTGGTCGAGCGACGCAATATTCTGTTCTTGAATAGAGATCGACTTACGGAAGCCGGCGTTCAATACCAGCAAGGCTTCAAGGTTATCATTCTCACGCTTGAACTCTTCATATGATGAGCTGGCAGCGTTAGCAAGTCTGCTGATTTCCTCTTGAGTGGCTGCTGAAGCAGTGTTCTTGCTCCCAATCACGTCCATTGCTTTGTCGAGAATGCTGCTATCGATCAGAAGTGTTTCGACTGGTGCGCTGATCTCAGCCGCGATCTCTTGCGCTTGAGTGATATTCACTACGCAGGTCGCTAATACTGCAATCGCAGTCACACCCAGGTTAGTAATCCGACGGTTTTTCATGTGCCATCCTATTTATTGTTAACTCGATTTCTTGTGAATCGCCAAGCCGTAGGGCTTAGCTGGTAGATAAAGTTGCTCACCCTACGGTGCGAGCAGCTCGACGACCCCTCTATAATTAAACTCTTATCCCTTCTGTCAAGATGATCTAAGAACCGATCAAGTGCAGGAGAGTATCAGATCGAACCAAACGCTAGAACTCGTCGTTGACTCTTCGTGAACTTCGTAGATTCGTAGCTGGCTTTGCAAGCCCCCTTCTTTTTATCAAAAGTTACTTATCTACCCATTACTCCTGCAAAGTGAGTAGCAAGGTAACCTGGATAGGGAAGTTAGGGAGAAACGTTGCAGAGTCCCCGAAATTCGGTGCTCTGCGCCGAAATTCGCGTAAAGACTAACACACTACAGAAACGTAATAGAACCTTTTGCTCGACAAAAAGTACAAGAATAATAGGTTGATTTGATCGCCCTTTTAAATATGTTCTACTCGGCGAAACAGTATTGGAGCACACATAAAAAAGGGGCTAAGGCCCCTTTTTATTAACTGCTTGTAAAGACAATTATTACCAGCCTGTTAACTCTTTGAGTCCATTGCCGATTTCAGCAAGACTGCGAACAGTCTTAACGCCAGCGTCCTGAAGCGCTGCGAATTTATCGTCCGCCGTGCCCTTACCACCTGAGATAATTGCTCCGGCATGGCCCATGCGCTTGCCTGGGGGCGCAGTGACGCCAGCAATGTAAGCCACAACAGGCTTAGTAACATTCGCTTTTATGTAAGCGGCGGCTTCTTCTTCTGCAGTGCCGCCGATCTCGCCGATCATAACGATCGCCTCAGTCTTTGGATCTGCTTGGAACATGGCCAAGATATCGATAAAGTTTGATCCCGGTATAGGATCACCACCGATACCAACGCACGATGATTGCCCGAAACCGAAGTCAGTAGTTTGCTTAACGGCTTCGTAAGTCAAGGTGCCCGAACGTGAGACGATGCCTACTTTACCTGGCAGATGGATATGGCCCGGCATGATGCCAATCTTGCACTCGCCAGGTGTAATCACTCCCGGGCAATTTGGACCGATGAGGCGCACGCCAAGTTGATCGCAGCGCTCTTTGGCGATGAGCATGTCGAGCGTCGGAATTCCTTCGGTGATACAAACGATGAGTTTAATACCCGACTCGGCTGCTTCAAGGATAGAGTCTTTGCAAAAGGGGGCCGGCACGTAAATAACAGTAGCATCGGCTTGTGTCGCTGCATAAGCTTCGGCCACTGTATTGAATACAGGGAGTCCCAGATGCGTCTGTCCGCCCTTTCCTGGCGTTACGCCACCAACCATTTTCGTGCCGTACTCGATAGCCTGTTCCGAATGGAAAGTGCCCTGAGCGCCAGTGAAGCCTTGGCAAATAACCTTAGTGTTCTTGTCTATTAGAATGCTCATTCTGCACCTCCAGCTGCTGCGACTACTTTTTCGGCAGCGTCGGTCAGACTCGTGGCCGCAATGATGTTAAGACCGCTGTCGCTTAAGACCTTACGACCTAGTTCGGCGTTGTTGCCTTCGAGCCTGACGACTACGGGAACTGCAACGCCAACTTCATGAACAGCGCCGATGATGCCTTCGGCAATCAGATCGCAGCGAACGATGCCGCCGAAAATATTAACGAGGACAGCCTTTACATTGGTATCCGACAGAATAATCTTAAACGCTTCGGTCACGCGCTCTTTTGTTGCGCCTCCCCCTACGTCGAGAAAATTAGCTGGGCTGCCGCCGTGGAGCTGGACGATATCCATGGTACCCATAGCGAGGCCCGCGCCATTGACCATGCAGCCTATGTTGCCATCGAGTGCCACATAGTTCAGCTCCCACTCGGCTGCATGTGCTTCGCGTGCATCTTCCTGAGAAGGATCATGCATTTCTCGCAGTTTCGGCTGGCGATACATCGCATTGCTGTCGATGTTGATCTTGCCATCGAGGCAATGCAAATTGCCTTCCGCAGTAATTACCAGCGGGTTGATTTCGAGGAGCGCTAGATCGAAGTCTTCGAACAGTTTTGCAAGGCCTAGGAACAAACTGGTGAACTGTTTTACTTGACCGCTATTAAGACCAAGTCTGAATGCCAAGTCTCGGCCCTGGAACGGCTGTGCACCTGTCATGGGATCGATTATCGCCTTGAGGATCTTTTCGGGCGTTTCTTCAGCGACCTTCTCGATCTCTACACCTGTCTCTTATACACATCTCCGA
>CAJXQP010000261.1 GCA_913058275.1 uncultured Gammaproteobacteria bacterium
ACCTCTCTATTCGTCGGCAGCGTCAGATGTGTATAAGAGACAGTAGCTGGGGTTCAGTGAGTGCGGTCAATATTGATATCGACGGCATCCATGTTTGGGCTGGCGATCGTTGTGGTACAAACTCCTGTGCCACATCCGATGTTGACCCGATTGTTAAGTTGGATCCAGATGGCAATGTAGTTCAGAGCTTTGGTGCCGGTCAGATAATCTGGCCACACGGTATGGACGTCGATAGCGAAGGCAATGTTTGGATAGTCGATGCGCGCGCTGCAAATGCTGCTGAATTGGAAGAGAATCCATCTGCTGCCGGTAAGGGCCATGTGGTCTTGAAGTTTAGCCCACAGGGTGAATTGCTAATGACCTTAGGTACACCAGGTGAAGCGGGTGATCCGCCGACTCACTTCGATGCGCCGAACGATGTCTTAGTGGCCCCTAATGGCAACATCTATGTGGGTGATACTCACGGTGCGCAGTTTCAGAATGAAGCTGGTCCAACTGCGAAGAGTCGTATGTCGATTTACGCGCCAGACGGTTCGTTCATAAAAAGCTTTGGTGAATTCGGCTTTGAGGATGGGCAGTTCCGTTCACCTCACTCTCTAGGTATGGATTCGCAGGGCAGATTGTTTGTAGCTGACCGTGGAAACAGCCGCATCCAGATATTCACGCAAGATGGCGATCATCTAGATACTTGGTACCAGTTCAGTCGCATCAGCGGTCTGTTCATCGATCCTAATACTGACATGTTGTATGCCATCGACTCCGAGTCTGATGAAAACTACAACCCAGGTTGGCAGAAGGGTCTGCGTGTAGGTAGTGCGCGCACGGGTGAAGTACTGTATTACATCAAGGCGCACGACTCTGAGCGTGGCTCCGGCATGGGTGGCCTAGGTTCTATGGGAGAGGGTGTTACAGTTGACCGCAATGGCGTTGTCTACGCTGGCGAGGTTGGACCAATCAAGGGTATGACTAAGTTCATTCCACGATTGATTCCGTGAGTTGAATCGATAGGGCCGTAATGGCTTTATGCAAAAACGGGTGCAAATGTAAATTTGCACCCGTTTTTTATTGCTCAACTGTATGTTTGGAAACTTGTAAGCAATAGCTTTGCCGCTTTACTTTCCAGTACCCACACGATTCCTGTGCCGAGACTTCTTCTTTGCGGCAGCCTTCTTCTTCGGATCGTCTTTAGCCTTCGCGTTAGACTTGCCCTTTGCTACGGGTTTACGCTTTGGCTTTTTGTCTTTCTTAGGCCCTTTGTCTGGTCCCTTGCTTGGCTTTTCAAATGTCGGGCGTGCGGATCGAGATGATTTTCCATCCATTGTTAGGCGTGAAATTTTTAGTGTCTGCCCAGAAACCCATACATTCTTGAGTTCTTTGAAAATCTCATCCGGCATGTCGTCTGGTAGATCAACCGTGCTGTGATCATCATGAATGTTGATGCGGCCGATATGCTGGGCATCTAAGCCTGCTTCGTTGGCGATAGCGCCGACGATGTTGCCGGGCATAACGTCATGGTTGTGGCCCACTTCTAAGCGAAATCGTTCCATGCCTTTTTCTGGAGGGCTGTCGGCTCTTGGAGGTCGTGAGCGCGACTCACCTCGGGAGCTTCTATCCCCAATGGGAGGCTTTGAGCGTGATCGGCCTCGCGGTTCACCTTCATCTACACGTGTGAATTTTTCTGTTTGTCGCATAGGCTTGTTTTGTAACAAGAGAGGCGTGTCGCCCTGAGAAAGCTTAGCGAGTGCCGCTGCGATGCCTAGCATTGGAAATTCGTTCTCTGCCTCAAACTTCTCTAGCAATTTGGTGTATTGAGAAAGATCCTCGTTAGCGATGGTCTCTGATATCGACTGTTTGAATTGCTCTACGCGCTTATCGTTGATCAGCTGCGTGGAAGGTAGCTCCATCATCTCTATCTTCTTGTTCGTCGCCCTCTCGATGGCGGCTAACATGCGTTTCTCGCGCGGAGCAACAAATAGGATCGCATCTCCTTCACGACCGGCTCTACCGGTGCGGCCGATACGGTGTATATAGGATTCAGTATCGTGTGGTATGTCGTAGTTCACTACGTGACTGATTCGATCTACGTCTAAACCTCGGGCAGCGACATCGGTTGCGACCAGAATATCTAGCTGTCCTTTTTTAAGTCTCTCAATAGTCCGCTCGCGTGTTTTCTGCGCTATATCACCGTTGAGTGCTGTGGCCGAGAATCCTCTAGCCGACAATTTTTCTGCTAAGTCGACGGTAAGAATGCGCGTGCGCACGAAGATCAGCATGGCATCGAACGTTTCGGCTTCTAAGATTCGAGTGAGCGCGTCAAGCTTATGCATGCCACTAACCGGCCAAAAACGCTGGCGGATCGACTCGGCGGTGGCGGTCTTCATCTTGACCGTAACTTGAACGGGGTCGGTCAGGTACTTACTGGCAATGCGCCGTATCTGGCTAGGCATCGTTGCAGAGAAGAGGGCAATCTGCCTCTGCTTGGGTATTTGCTCGAGAATCCATTCGACATCGTCGATGAAACCCATGCGCAACATCTCATCGGCTTCGTCCAGGACGAGGGTGGTTAGTTGATTGAGTTTCAATGTGCCGCGACGCATATGGTCCATGACTCGACCTGGTGTTCCGACCACCACATGTACGCCACGTTTCAAAGCGCGTATCTGGCCGCTGTAATCCTGACCGCCATAAACGGGAAGAACGTGAAAATCTTTTATATGAGTAGCGTACTTCTGAAAGGCTTCAGCTACCTGAATAGCGAGTTCGCGCGTGGGTGCCAAAACCATAACCTGAGGGTCTTTCTGCTTTATATCCAATCTCGAAAGAATGGGTAGAGCGAAAGCGGCAGTCTTGCCGGTACCAGTCTGTGCCTGGCCAAGCACATCCCTGCCCTCAAGCAGTAAGGGGATAGTTTGTGCTTGAATAGGGGAAGGCGTTTCGTAGCCCACATCAACGAGAGCCTTTAATAGAGGCTTAGACAGCGCCATTTGCTCGAATGAGGTGATTTCTTCGCTACTCATAGTATTGCCTTGCTTTGCCCTTGGGCCGGTAATCTGGGGATATTTAGACGCATAATTAAGCCGATATCTAAACCGATAACTATACGGGAAGTTACGAGGGTGCGTAGGATAGAGACTATCACTTGTTAAGTCCATCTCATAAATAGAGGAATAGACCATTAAACTCGGTATTTCTGACTATTACAGCGTGTATTCCTCTACAATCGAGGGAATAATTAGAGCTGTGGAAGGCCGCCTTGACCTCAACTGTCACCCTACCTAGTTGGATATTCTTACTACTACTGCTGGCCGCCAGCTACGCATTAATTATGAGTGTGCTTTTCCCCAGTGTTCGCTGGTACCTACGCCGCCGCCTAAACAGGACCGTCGACAAGCTAAACAGCAGCCTGCAAATCAAGATTCGTCCGTTACAGCGCAGTAAGCGGCAGGTTTTGATAGATCAGTTAATGTTCGATCGTGAAATCCTCGTAATTATCGAGGAGCAGTCGCAGCGCGATAATATTCCTCGTGACGTATTGCAGCAAAAGGTTAAGAGCTATGCCCGTGAGATCGTTCCCTCCTTTAATGCCTACATCTACTATCAGGTCTTTTACTGGCTAGCGAAGAAGGTCTCGCGCTTCATCTATCGAGTGCGCGTCGCCGCGGCGCAGCCGAACAAGCTTCAGGCAATCGATCCAGATGCGACGGTAGTCTTCGTGATGAATCATCGCAGCAACATGGATTATGTGCTGATTAGTTATCTTGCCGCGTAGCGCGTGACGCTCTCTTA
This sequence comes from uncultured Gammaproteobacteria bacterium, assembly GCA_913058275.1. Lineage (GTDB taxonomy): Bacteria > Pseudomonadota > Gammaproteobacteria > Pseudomonadales > Pseudohongiellaceae > UBA9145. Next base: position 3,787 of record CAJXQP010000261.1, read on the forward strand.
TGCGGTCGGCGAATGGGCGCGGATATTCCCCTTAGAGATGTTAATTCGTGCAATGGGTGCATTTTTCGTGCGCCGCGGATCGCAGGATCCACTGTATCGCAAGGTGCTCGAACGCTATGTGGCTATGGCCACCCAGAGCGGCGTCTGTCAGGCGGTATTTCTAGAAGGGGGCTTGAGCCGCGATGGAATGCTGGGCGAACCCAAGCTCGGGCTTCTAGATTATATACTCCGCCACTATGATTGGAAGACAGACCGAGATGTTGTGTTCGTGCCCGTCGGTATTAACTATGACCGAGTCTTGGAAGATGAAAACCTCCTAGCTTGGGATAGAAAGGAAGCACGTCTAACGACCTCTCAACATCTAACTAAGCTTTGGCGCTTTCTGCGTATCAATCTTTTTGCCGGATCACGTAAGCGCTGGAAACGCTATGGCTATGCCAGCGTTAATTTCGGTGTGCCGATTTCCATGCGCAGTTACAGCGAAGAACGGGGCATTGAATTTAATCACCTCGAAAAGGAACAGCGAATTGTAAAGGTAATAGAATTGGCAGAATCGTTAATGCAGTCGCTTCGCTATGTGATGCCGATTATTCCCGTACCTATAATCTGTGCTGTGTTGATGCGAGCGGGCGATAAGCCCAGAACTTCCCTGGAGATTTTTGGCGATTGCGATACCTTGATTGATGAGATGATAGAGAAAGGAGCGGCAATGAAGGCTGATGAGAAGCCGAGGCAACGAACGCTCTCTAGAAGCTTGGATATGCTCCTGTCTCTTATACACATCTGACGCTGCCG
>CAJXQP010000262.1 GCA_913058275.1 uncultured Gammaproteobacteria bacterium
ACGAGATCAGCCTCGGTCTCGTGGGCTCGGAGATGTGTATAAGAGACAGCTTCCTACACCACCCAGAACAAACGTATCGAAAACGCCAATATTTACACCCAAATCGTAGATGGCATCCAATTTGTAGTGGTCGATGTCGAATTCCTGACCGCCGGAGACCATAGTATCCAGATCAAACGAGCTCAACTCAAAGCTCAATCGGTCGGTGAAATCGTAGCCGAAGCCCAAGAAATAGTTCGAATCTTTTTCAAGCCCAGTCGTATCATCGAAATCCATCCATTGCAGCCCAGGCGCAACATAGAACTGGCCTTCATCGGCTAGCACAGCGGGGGAAATAAGCCCTATTGAGAGGAGTAAGGCTGAAGATATTTTAGTACGTAAGCTCATAGTGGTTTCTACAATATTAATATAATGATTGGTTGAAAAATTTCAGCGCATTATAGTGATTTCGCAACTTATAGTAAGAACTATTCAAGCATTTCTACCCTTTTTTTCCTGATCTATCTCAAATAGGCCATTGTCCCCACAAAACAATAGGCTCCTTCCTAGGAGGAGCTTGGAAACCGCCAAGGATATCGTTTATTTCAAGTGCGACAAAACTTCCCTATTTAGGCTGCGAGCAAGCAGTTAGAACTAGCCGGTGCACTGTCATACACATACAATATACCCTCACAACAATTACCTATGGGGAGTCTCTGAAGACTACCTCTCTTAGCAGCCCAACAGGCAGACCATCGATAATGTATCAGGTATCTCAGCTTGCAGAATTGGCGCACTGAACTAAATCGGCTCTGCCTACTACTGTCACTGGCCGCCGTCATCGGCTATGCCGTAGGTCATGTCAGTTGGGTTTTGCTGATCAGCCTGTGCGTCTACTACCTATACAATCTCTATCAGCTACGACGCTTCAACTTATGGCTAAACCGAGATTCTTCCGAGAGCGATTCGCAGCCCCCCGAAAGTTTTGGACTCTGGGGGGATATATTCGACGGAATATACCGTCTTCAGAAGCAAGAGCGGCGCGCGAGCTCTTATCTAGCCAATATCGTTGGCAAGGCACAGGAATCTTCTGCAGCACTGGAAATGGCTGTTGTCATGATCAACAAGCAAGGCAACCTCGATTGGTGGAATTTCGCGGCCGAGAAGTTACTCGGCCTGCAACATCCAAAGGACCGCAATCAATCCATCACCAACCTCATACGCAATCCGAGTTTCGCGGAGTACTTCCATAGCGAAAATTATGATGAGACGCTAAAAATGGAGGCACCCGGGGAGAGCAATAAAACACTCGAGTTTCAGATAGCCTTATTTGGCGAGAATGAACGCCTGATGATCGTCCGCGACATTACACAACTGCACCGCCTCGAGTCCATGCGCAAAGACTTCGTAGGGAACGTCTCTCACGAATTGGGAACCCCGATAACCGTTATAAAGGGATACTTGGAAGCGATTCTCGACAATCTCGACGGATTGGACGAGAAATGGCATAAGCCCATGCATCAGATGCAACAGCATTCATTGCGCATGGAAAACATAGTTCGAGATTTGCTGATGTTATCTAGCCTCGAGACAAAGGGGCTTACGAAGACACAAGATGTCATTGACCTGAAGAGTTTGTTTTCCGAAATACAGAGCGACACTCAGCAGATGTTCAAGGACAAGATGCATACCTTCGAGCTTGTCTGCCCCACTTCACTGTGCCTCGTTGGCAAACGCAGTGAGCTGTACAGTGCAATTTCCAACTTGGTCGTAAACGCGGCCAAATACACACCTGCTAGCGGGCATATCAAACTGTCAGCCGACAAAGGGACGAATTTCTTTAATATAGCAGTAGTGGACAATGGCGTCGGCATTGAAAACCACCATATCCCGAGACTCACAGAACGGTTCTATCGAATCGATGGAAGCCGGTCGTCGGATACCGGAGGGACCGGATTGGGGCTGGCTATCGTGAAACATATTCTGGCGAGACACGAGGCTGAACTAGAAATAAAGAGTAGCTATGGCGAGGGCAGTAGCTTCATCTGCAGGTTGCCGCTAAGTCGGGCAGCCTCTAACGCCATCGATGATAAACAGAGTCAAACTTCTACTGACAATGAGACGCAGCAGGTCTACTCTGATTCCGACATCTGATCGGCAATATTTGCCAGTGGAGCATGTCTAACATCCATGCCTTTTACCAAGTAGATAACGTGCTCAGAAATATTTTTCGCGTGATCGCCAATGCGCTCCAGCGCTCGCAATGCCCACAACAAATTCAACATGCGACTAATGCTTCTTGGGTCTTCCATCATGTACGTAATAAGAGATCGCATCGCGGAGCCATATTCGTTATCGACTACTAGATCATCATGGGCAATTTCCAGTGCAGATTTCGCGTCGTAGCGAGCGAAAGCATCTAGTGTCAAATTGACCATACGAGCTACCCGATCACCTAGGTGCCTGAATTCCACGATACCTTCTGGATAGTCGCCTTCCTCGGCGAGTTTGATTGCCATGCGCGCAATCTTCGAGGATTCGTCGCCTATTCTTTCGAGGTCGCGTACAGTCTTGATGATAGTCAGAACCAAGCGCAAATCGCTGGCCGCAGGCTGACGTCTAGCAAGAATTAGATTGCACTCTTCGTCGATCTTAATTTCCATAGAATCGATTACGTCTTCCTGCACCAAGACTTCAGCAGCAATGCTGGTATCTGCTGAGGTCATTGCAACGAGCGCATCCGCCAACTGCTGCTCCACGGCACCACCCATCTCTAACAATTGATTCTTGACGTCTTCCAGCTCAGAATTAAACTGCTTAGAAATATGATCGCCGTGACCTTCCGCTTGAGGATTCATTGTAAATTCCTGTCAATAATGACTTGTTCTATCTAGCCGTAACGGCCAGTAATATAGTCTTCGGTTTTTTTTTGCCGTGGGTTGGTAAAAATTGAGTTAGTTGAATCGAACTCAACCATATTGCCCATGTACATGAAGGCGGTGAAGTCTGACACCCGCGCGGCCTGCTGCATGTTGTGCGTGACTATGACGATCGTGTAGTCAGTCTTAAGCTCGTTGATTAACTCTTCGATTTTTAAGGTTGAGATTGGATCCAATGCAGAAGCTGGCTCGTCCAACAGCAGTACTTCAGGCTCTACCGCGATTGTTCTCGCAATAACTAAACGCTGCTGCTGGCCGCCGGACATGCCAAGAGCGCTATCGTTAAGCCTGTCTTTTACTTCGTCCCAAAGTGCCGCCGCCTTTAGTGACTTCTCTACTGCATCATCCAGAATACGCTTTGAATTAATTCCTTGAATACGCAGGCCATACGCGACATTTTCATAGATGGACTTTGGAAAAGGATTGGGTTTCTGAAACACCATTCCTACCCTGCGTCTTAGATCGGCGACATCAATAGACTTCTGATAAATATCGCTACCATCTAGTGACACTACGCCTTCTATAACGCAGTCATCAACCAAGTCATTCATTCGATTAAAACAGCGAAGCAGACTTGATTTGCCGCAACCACTTGGTCCGATAAACGCTGTTACTCGCTGCTTGGGTATAGTTAGGTTGATATCAATTAGCGCCTGCTTGTCTTTCGAATAGAAAAGGTTCAGATTTTCGATATCGATGCAGCTAGAGAGCGTCTCACCTCCAGTCTTGGTCTTATCGCCCAAAACAGCCGACACATCCACCTTCATGGTTGTTGATGGCGCATCTTGGGGCTGCTCACTACTCGTCTCATTCATTGCAGTCTGATCCATTTTAATAGTTGTCATACATCTAGTGCTTTGTATTTTTCTCGAAGATGGTTTCGCAAGGCGACAGCAGTTAGGTTTAAGCCCGCAATAACTATGACGAGCAATAAAGCCGTGGCGAAAACTAGCGGTCTAGCCGCCTCGATGTTTGGACTCTGAAAACCAACATCGTAAATATGAAATCCTAGATGCATAAATTTTTGCTCCAAATGCAAGTACGGGTAATTCCCATCCAACGGCAGAGATGGTGCCAACTTAACCACACCTACGAGCATCAATGGTGCCACTTCACCTGCTGCTCTGGCCACTGCGAGGATCAAACCAGTCATCATCGCCGGACTCGCCATAGGCAGAACAACTCGCCATAGCGTCTCGAACTTAGTTGCACCTAACGCTAAGCTTCCCTCTCGTACGCTTCTTGGAATTCTAGCTAGCCCTTCTTCCGTAGCCACTATAACGACCGGTACGGTAAGCAACGCTAATGTTAATGACGCCCAGAGCAAGCCGGGAGTTCCAAATGTGGGTGCCGGTAACGCCTCCGGATAAAACACCTGATCAATCTCTGCACCGATAATGTAGATAAAGAAGCCTAGCCCAAATACGCCATAAACGATGGACGGTACACCAGCCAAATTATTTACAGCAATGCGTATTGCGCGCGTAACAAATCCCTGCCGTGCATACTCACGTAAGTAAACTGCAGCTACTACGCCGAAGGGCGTAACGAATACCGACATCAGCATCACCATCATTACCGTGCCGAATATAGCAGGAAAGATTCCCCCTTCCGTATTCCTGTCTCTTATACACATCTCCGAGCCCACGAGACCGAGGCTG
>CAJXQP010000263.1 GCA_913058275.1 uncultured Gammaproteobacteria bacterium
TCCTTAATCGTAATGTGTTTCTAGCCCTCGTATCAATCATCGTATTGCTATGCAGTTTGTTGTTGCCTAGCACTACGTATTCGCAGGTCGATACCTTCGAATTCGATACCGAAGAACAGCAAAATAGGTTTCGTACCTTATCGGATGAACTGCGCTGTCCTATGTGCCAAAACTCTAGCCTTTCAGGTTCAACCGGCGGAGTAGCGGAGGATCTGCGTAGAGAAGTGCATCGCATGATCATGGAAGGCAGGAGCGATAGTGAAATCATTCAGTTTATGTTCGAACGTTATGGGGATTTTATCCTGTTTCGCCCGCGGCTAACCGCCGGAACAGTGTTGTTATGGTTTGGGCCCTTATTGTTCCTTTTCATCGGCGGCCTATTCGCCTTTGGGATTTGGCGGCGGGCAAGAAAAATTAGTGATAGCGATACCGAGCTGGATAAGTCTCAGCAGAAACGCCTGCAGCAGCTGCTAGGCGAAAAAACGTAATTCAAATTTACTTTATATTGGAATAACCCCTTGTTCTGGATTTTTACAGCAATACTTTTTGTAATGGCCGTAGGCTTTGTTTTACTTCCTCTATTGATTCGCAATTCAGCTGAGTCATTTGCTGAAGATGCATCGCGAAAGAATGAAAACATTGCGTTGTTTCAAGAGCGTAGTGACGAACTTGAAAATGAACTGGCTTCAGGCAATCTCAGCCAAGCTGAGTTTGATGTGCTAATTCAAGAGATGCAGCAAAGTTTATTGTCCGACGTTTCGGATGAAGAGCTTGTACTAAAGAGTAAGACACAGAAGGAGAAAAAAGCGGCCGCTAAGACTCCTGCAACTAACTTAGCTATCCCGCTGCTGCTCTGCCTTTTCATGCCGTTCGTAGCTTACGGCCTGTACAGCGAGTGGGGTTTTAAGAACGATGTCGAATTGATGGGATTGTTTCAGCGAACGGTGAACAATACAGACAACCCACAAGAATCTCAGGATTTGATTGTTAGCTTGGGCGAGGTGGTCCAGGCAGATGATGACCGGCCTTGGGCATGGTATTTTTTGGCAGAAAATTTCGCCAGCATTGGCATGTTCACTGAAGCGGAGATTGCCTATACGCAATCTGCAGTGCGTATGGAGGATACGCCTGAGAAGGCTCTTGTGCTGGGCCGAGTTGCAATGGCTAAGTATATCTTAGCCGAGTTTACTTTTACTGCCGGCATTCTCGATGTGATCGGGGAAGCGCGTGCGATTAATCCCAATGAAATTTCGATTCTGCAATTGATAGCTGCCGACGCAGAAGAGCGCGAGGATTTCGAGACTGCTATCGAATATTGGCGGCTCATTATTCAGAGCAATCCAAATAGTGAGCAAGCCCAAACCCTAAGGCGCAGTATAGCCATCGCACAACAGCGCTTAGCTGGAGATGGGCAGGATGGTGCCGCTGGGCCAACCATCGAAATAAATCTATCGCTAGCAGAAGGTATGGAGCTTGATGGGAGTCTTCGAGTCTTTGTCGCGGTACGTAATGCGGCTCAAGAGGGTCTGCCTCCACTTGCTGCTATCGATCTCACTGTTGCGGATCTGCCCGCGAACATTCAACTCGACAATTCTTATGCCGTCGGCCCATTTAACATCTCTTCCGCTGATACGGTTTTCGTTTCGGCCTCCGTCTCGTTCACGGGTTCAGCTACCCCGACCTCCGGTGACTATCGCTCGCAGTCAGAAAATTTTTCACACAATGGTCAGAGAGCCGTTATAAGTCTAGAAATCATAGATCGAGTTCCCTGATCGAATAGTAAGACAAGCACTGTCAGAACGAGAGCTGAATGTATTGGGCTGAATTTTTCACCATTGTAATTGCGCATTTATTCGCAGTTACTTCTCCCGGACCGGACTTTGCGGTTGTTATGCGACAGAGTGTGCGATGTGGTACGCGCTCAGCGATTTGGACGAGCCTCGGAGTCGGTAGTGCCATTTTGTTGCATGTGGCATATTGCCTGTTAGGTGTGGCCTTCCTTCTTTCGCAGTCACCAACACTATTTAATGCAATGAAACTCCTAGCGGCAGTCTATCTGTTCTACTTAGGAGTGCAGTCAATTCGGGCTTCTCTTGTTCAGCGATTGATCGAGGGTGAAACAACTCTAGAGCCGGCACTATCAGCCGTGCGGGCATTTGGTTTGGGCTTTGTAACGAACGGCTTAAACCCGAAGGCCACACTGTTTTTCCTCGCGCTATTCACCGTTGTCATCGACCCTAATACACCGACTACAATCCAGATGATATATGGCTTATACCTTGCCGGGGCGACATTTCTTTGGTTCGCTTTTTTATCCCTAATCTTAGGGATTCCAAGGGTGAGGGTGTTCATTCTAAGGATGGGGTCATGGTTAGAGCGTGCTATGGGGGCTATCTTAATATTGATCTCTATACAGTTAGCGCTAAACGGCGTCTAGATGAGGATAGTAGCTAGGTCGAAACAGCGCGTAGGACAGTGCATTTGGGCCAGAATCTGCGGTATAGTTGCGCTCGGAGTAAATTCATATGCCAGATAATAGCCAAGTGACAGAGTTAATCGACAAATTCGGTAGACGGGTGGACTATATTCGCCTGTCTGTTACTGATCGTTGTGATTTCCGCTGCGTTTATTGCATGACCGAAGATATGACGTTCTTGCCACGCGATCAAATTTTGTCCCTAGAAGAGTTGTATCGCGTTGCGAAGGTGTTTACCGAACTGGGTGTTAAGAAGATTCGCTTAACCGGTGGCGAGCCGATGGTGCGATCTAATGTGATGTCGCTAATAGAAAAACTAGGCGCGCTTCCAGGTCTCGAGGAACTTCTCTTGACTACCAACGGGGCACAGTTGGAAAAATACGCGATCCCGCTGAAGGACGCGGGTGTGAATAGAATTAATATCAGCATTGACAGTCTTGATGCTGAGCGCTTCAAGCGTATCTCGCGCGTTGGAAAACTCGATAAAGTGCTAGCTGGAATCGAGGCGGCAAGTGCAGCGGGATTCGAACGTATACGGCTAAACTCTGTGGTTATGAGAGGCTATAACGAGGATGAGGTTCTAGATTTAGCAGACTATGCTGTTGAGCGCGATATCGATATCGCGTTTATCGAAGAAATGCCGCTTGGCGAAGCCTCGGATCATGCTCGAGAAGATACGACCTGCAGCAATGCTTGGGTGAGAGAGAAGATCGCTGAGAAATATCAACTCGTTGATAGCGCCGAAACGACGGCTGGACCAGCCCGCTTCGCAAAAATTGCAAATCACAAAAGTCGTATAGGTTTTATATCACCAGTCACGCACAATTTTTGCGAAGACTGTAATCGTGTGCGAGTAACTGTCGAAGGGCGGTTGTTACTCTGTCTTGGCAATGAGCACTCTGTTGATCTGCGTACCATCCTGCGTAATCCAGAGAACGACGATGCTGTTTTAAAGCAGGCGCTAATAGACTCTATGCAAATAAAGCCAGAGCGCCATTACTTCTTTGATAAAGATCACGCCCAGCCGGTTCGGCTAATGAATATGACTGGTGGCTAACTACTAACCGCTTGCCTGCCTTGCTTCGAGGCCATCCAAAAGTTTCTATAACACTTACAGAGAGTTAAAATGCCCTCCCTTATCCCGTTGAATATTGCCGTGGTAACAGTTTCTGATACGCGCACGGTGGATACCGACAAATCCGGTGCCGTGCTCGTCGAGAGACTGCTCAGTGCTGGGCACAAGTTGCACTCGAAGACGATCGTCAAAGACGATGTTTGCCAGTTACGAGCGGAAGTTTCTTCATTGATCGCAGACTCGACTGTGCAGGCGATTTTGCTAACAGGCGGCACCGGTTTTACTGCCAGAGACAATACGGTTACCGCCATCCAGCCCCTATTGGAGACCCCCATTGAGGGATTCGGCGAATTGTTTCGGCAACTCTCCTATCAGGAAATAGGCAGCTCTACGATTCAGTCGCGTGCTTTTGCTGGATTGGTTAAGGGTGCGATAGTGTTCTGTGTCCCGGGTTCGCCAGGTGCTTGTGCAACTGCTTGGGACAAGGTTATTTCAGAGCAGCTAGATAGTACGCATAAGCCTTGTAATTTTACAGATAAGCTCAGGCAGAATTAGCTGTTCGCGATTTGATTAGGCTGTGCTGTAGATAGGCAGTTAAAGATTTTGAAACGCTTTTTCCGAGGCATAAAAAAACACCAGTCTAAATATCCTATTTAAGCTGGTGTCTAGTCATTGCGTAAATCAATTAAAGGGCTTTGCATAAAGCCTCCTATTCGAATTGGCTTAGACGGTCGCGTATACGATTGCGGCTGGCACTGCTAATGCAGCTACTACCAGTAGAACACTGATAACTGTCGCTTCGATAACGGGCCGTACTCTGTTGAGTGCCTTGCTCATTACTTTCTCCTTGGTTTGATGTTTGGGTCTAAGTTGATTTGTACTTCCCTCTCAACTACGGGGCGCATAGTAACACATATTGGGATAATATGTAACATTAATAAGCTTTTTGGTCTTATATGCGGACTGTCTCTTATACACATCTCCGAGCCCACGAGACCGAGGCTGATCTCGTA
>CAJXQP010000264.1 GCA_913058275.1 uncultured Gammaproteobacteria bacterium
CCTCGGTCTCGTGGGCTCGGAGATGTGTATAAGAGACAGGCTCCCCCCGTCAGGCGTAAAATACGGATCTTGATACTGAAAGTTTAAACCGGTCTGAAAGCGACTCTTGTTGATACCAATACCGAGCGTCTTTCCGGTGCCCAGGAAATTCTGTGCCTGCAGGCTCGAGCTGATGAAGAAATTGCCGCCTCCACCTGTGCCGACCTGAAAGCTAATAGCACCAAAATTCTGTTCCAGCACGTCATAATTGACATCGATCTGGTCTTCCGTACCTGCCACTTCGAGCGTATCGACTTCGACAGTTTCGAAGTAGCCGAGTCGTTGCAAACGAATTTTTGATTGTTCGATTTGTAGGCTAGACGCTGGAGCAGACTCGAGCTGTCGCATTTCTCTTCGCAGCACATCATCTGCGGTAGACGTGTTACCCGCGAAGTTAATACGATTTACATACGTCCGCCTACCGGGCTCGATAAAAAATGTTACATCGACGGTTTCATCGTCCTCGTTGACTTCGGGCACGCCCGTAGCTTCAGCAAAGGCATAGCCTAAGTTGCCGAGAAACTGAACCATGATTTCTTCAGTTCCTGTAACCAAACCCTGCGAATAAATCTGTCCTGGGCGCACGAATACCGCTGCCCTCAAAAGAGCCTCTGCATCTACTAAGTCACCAGCGAGATCGACTTCGTTAACAGTGAACAAGTCTCCTTCGTTCAAATTAATAGTGATATAGACTTCTTTACGGTCTGGCGTGATGGAGATGGGCGTGGAATCGATATTAAACTCTACGAAGCCGTTATCGAGGTAAAAGGATTCTAAGCGCTCGAGGTCGCCGGAAAACTGTTCGCGCGAATAGCGGTCCTTCCGGCTTAGAAACATAAACCAAGGCTTCGTACCTAGCTCGAACAGACCGAGCAGGTCTTCTTCATTAAAGGCATTGTTGCCTACGATATTAATGTGGCGTATGCGTGATTCTTCGCCCTCGTTGATGGTTAGGCTGATACCAACACGGTTCCTCGGTAGCTCTTCCACCTCGATGTCCACTGCTGCACCGTAGCGGCCACGAGACGAGTACACGTCCTGTATTCCTTGTCGAATTACTTCTAGTGCTGCGCGCGTGAAAATTTGGCCTTCAGCAATTTCTGCGCTCGCCATGTTGTCGATAATATCTTCGGTCTCGAGAACGCTATTTCCTTCAATAGTAATTTCGGCAACAGAGGGTCTCTCCAAAACCGTAATAATCAGCACGTTACCTTCGCGCGCTACTTCAATCTCATCGAAATATTCAGACTGAGAAAGCTCTCGAATAATTTGCGCGGAAACGCCAGCAGTAACTTCATCACCTATGCCTACGGGTAACAGGTTGTAGATTATTCCGGGCGAAATACGTTGATAGCCATCGACGATGATGTCGGCTATTACGAATTCCTGTGCGTTGAGGGATTTTGAAATTCCAAAAGCCACCAACAAACAAAAAAGTAGTCTTTTCATTTGCGCTGCATTCTCAATTTATTGTGTTACTTGGCGGCGAGTTAATTAGTTCTTCTATTTTATTTCTTTTACAACAATCGATTAACGTCGTTGTAAATAGCTAAAACCATGATTCCTGAAATCAACAGCAATCCTAGCTGCAATCCAAAGGCCTGAATTCTCTCTGGCACCGGCCTTCTGATGACCGCTTCGATAGCGTAGTACAACAAATGTCCGCCATCAAGAACTGGTATCGGCAGCAGGTTGAGTACGCCCAGCGAGATACTTAATAAAGCCAAAAAACCTAGGTAAACATCGAGACCGTAAGTTGCTGTCTCTCCAGCCACTTGAGCAATGGTTATTGGCCCATTTATATTTTTCACCGAGATCAACCCGACGACCATTTTCTTCACAGAATCTAAGACAAAGACCGACTTATCCCAAGTTTCGATCACTGCTGGCTGAATTGCCGACAGCACATTGTAATCTACCTGTCGTTGCATCTCTGGTGGCAGCAATTCTGCAAAGGTTGTTTCTTGCACATAGGCACCAATACTACCAATTACAGTGCCATCATCGAGAGTTGCTCGTTGAGGTGTCATCAGCAAATCAGTATTGATTCCACCCCGTTGGACCACGACATTAAGCGTGAGTTCCGGACTCGCTCGGATAACCTCTACCCAATGTGTCCAACCGCGTATTGATCTGCCATCCACAGAGATGATTTCGTCACCTTCTCGCAGATCCGCCGCCTCGGCCGCACCGCCAGGGACGATACCGGCAATATCAGCCGGGATTTCGAATTGAATTATACCGAGGTCACCAACTGGATTTGGCGCTGTCTCCGCTCCCATCCAGGCATTTATGGGGACTTGTAACTCCCTCGTTCGACTAGAGTCCGCAGGATCTACTGTTAGTGTTATTTCGCCGGTTTCACCCAGTCGCGCCAGCAACTGCAGGGTGACCTGCTGCCATATGATGGTCTCTTGACCATCGACGGCAAGAATCTCATCGCCGGCTCTTAGCCCCGCGGTCTCCGCTACAGACCCTTCGATTACGTTATTCACCACCGGCGCGATACCGGAAACTCCGTAGGAAATATTAATCAACCAGAATACGAATATCGCCAACAGGAAATTCGCAATAGGCCCGGCGGCTACGATCGCCATCCTCTGCCACAGTGGTTTGCAGGCAAATGAACACTCGCGCTGGCTCGCGCTCAAGCCGCTTGAATCTACAACCGTGGTGTCCTCCTGGCCCAACATCTTGACGTAGCCACCCAGCGGAATTGGCGCGATAATGTACTCACAGCCATCCTTCCCTGTCCATGTCTTGACCGCCTTACCAAAGCCTATGGAAAACTTAAGCACCTTTACGCCGCAGCGCCTAGCAACCCAAAAATGACCAAATTCGTGAATAGTAACCAGTATGCCAAGGGTAACTAGGAGGGCTATAACGCTTATTAAAACTTCGAGTATCATAAATGTTCGTCTCAGCGCTAGATCTAGGCACTAGCTCCGCCGCAGAAATCCTTTAATATCAATTCTTTAGATAGTGTTCTTGCTTGTCGATCAAGGTCTTGAATAATAGCGAGACTAGGCGCTGGTTCACAAGGTATTTGTGACCTAACTTCCTCAATTATTAAGGCAATTTCCGCAAAGCCGATCTCTCCCCCCAAAAATGCCTCGACCGCCACTTCATTTGCTGCATTGAGAACCGCCGGCGCCGTACCGCGCTCGCCTGCAGCCTCTATCCCTAAACGCAGGCAAGGGAATCTTGAAAGATCCGGCTTTGAAAATTGCAGTGGCTCCTCAGCCGTCAGGTCAAGCTGCGCCACCCCTGATGCAATACGCTGCGGCCAAGCCAATCCGTACGCGATTGGAACGCGCATGTCGGGATTGGCCATCTGCGCCAAGACCGAACCATCTTTATAGTGAACCATAGAGTGCACAATGCTCTGCGGATGAATCAATACATCGACCTGAGATGGTTGTAAATCAAAGAGGTAGCAGGCTTCAATAAACTCCAAACCCTTGTTCATCATCGTCGCGGAGTCCACGGATATCTTCCTACCCATTGTCCACTTCGGATGCTGACAGGCTTGATCCGGTGTAACAGATTCGAGTTGTTCAAGCGGTGTATTCAGGAACGGGCCACCCGATGCTGTCAATACAACCTTTACAACACCCGATCCAGGCTCTGTGTGTAGGCTGCTCTTTGTTTGCGGCAGACACTGAAAAATTGCATTGTGCTCACTATCGATAGGCAAAATTTCAGCGCCAGATTCTCTCGCCGCCTGCTTTAGCAAATCTCCAGTCATCACCAGAGATTCCTTATTGGCAAGTAACAAGCGCTTGCCATTTGAGGCCGCCGCAAGCGTTGATTCGAGACCAGCTGCGCCGACTATTGCAGCCATTACTATATCGACATTTGGATTACTCGCCACCTCAACCAATCCAGGCTCGCCAATCAGTAGCTTTGTATCGAGATTGCTTTCGGCTAGCAGTTTGTTAAATGCAGGGGCGGAAGCTTCACTTAACACAGCGAATTTCGGTCTGTATTTCTCGCATTGCTCAAAGAGCAGTTTCGCGTTTCGGTGAGCGGTAAGTGCAAAAACTGTATAGGAAGGGTTTTCATCGATTACAGCAAGCGTGCTTGCGCCAACCGATCCAGTAGAGCCGAGAATGCTGACCTGAAGATTGCTACACGTCACTTTAGAGACTCACCTGAAATTCACTATCGAAAACTAACATCATCGTAAGTACAAACAGAGGCGTAGCTGCTACGAGACCATCCACCCTATCTAGCACACCACCATGCCCAGGCAACATCGTGCCAGTGTCCTTAATGCCGCAATTGCGCTTGAGCATGCTTTCTATGAGGTCTCCTACAACGCTAAAAAATGTGACGCCTACCGACAACGTCAACAAGGCAGTAATTTGTATTAAAGACAATACCTGAAGATTGTTATGCATCAGCCAGGTAAACAAGGCTGCCACTAACAAACAAACAACCGTTCCACCCCAGACACCTTCCCCTGTCTCTTATACACATCTGACGCTGCCGACGAATAGAGAGGTGTAGATC
>CAJXQP010000265.1 GCA_913058275.1 uncultured Gammaproteobacteria bacterium
GTAGAACTAATCCTATTAACGACTGGACCAACGAAGTTGGCTTCGCCTCCTTGAAGGCGATGGATCCGCAGACTGGTGAAGAAGTCTGGTCCTATGATCAGTTCGATGTGAGTGACAGTGGCATGCTAACGACGGCGTCAGATATATTATTCACTGGCGGGCGCGAAGGTTATTTTCATGCGATCGATGCGCGTAACGGCGATTTGCTGTGGAACGTCAGCCTGGGCGGTCAGATCGTTATGGCACCGGTGACTTTTAGTGTCGATGGCGTTCAATATGTCTCTGTAATTTCGGGACATGCACTATCCACATTTGCATTGCCCAACTAGGAAGCTCGCATGGAATTAAAAGTTAGTCCGCTTAAGAACCTTAATTCTAAAATAGTAATCTTTGCTGCTTTGCTGCTTTGTTGCTGTCGATGTCAGCGACGTTGGCGCAGACTACCGCGATTCAGCACACTGTCGATGCAGATGGTCACCCGATGGCGCTATGGGAGAAATCGGTTGCACAGCCGAAGGGGCATATTCTTTTACATCACGGCCGAACTTGGAGCTCTATTCCAGACTTCGATCTACAGGTATCAGGTGAAGACCTTTCCCTTATGGATGGATTCAATGACATGGGTTACAGCGTCTGGGCACTCGATGCTAGGGGCTATGGTGAGACTCCCAGAGATAGCAGCGGTTGGAATACGCCAGACCGGG
This sequence comes from uncultured Gammaproteobacteria bacterium, assembly GCA_913058275.1. Classification (GTDB taxonomy): domain Bacteria; phylum Pseudomonadota; class Gammaproteobacteria; order Pseudomonadales; family Pseudohongiellaceae; genus UBA9145. The sequence goes on from CAJXQP010000265.1 coordinate 705, forward strand.
CAGCGCAGGATCTAGCGATAGTGCTAGATTGGTTGCGCGCAAGAAACGGTGAAACTACTCACGTCTGGGGCTGGTCCTACGGCTCTATGGTCGCGCAGCTCACCGCTCAAAGATATCCCCTGGCCATTGCGAGTGTCACTTTATTTGGTTATCCAACTGATCCCGATGCCCAAATTCCTCAGAGCAATAGCCAGAGCGAACCCTCAGCTCGGCCGACTACTAGGGCGGCAGCGGCATCAGATTTCATAGTGCCCGGTTCAATTTCCCAGCATGCAATAGACACCTATGTAGCCGCTGCCCTTAAGGCGGATCCTATTAGAGCGGATTGGAATCAGCAGCATCAGTGGAATGCGCTCGATGGCGAAGCGCTTGCGCTGCCAACACTATTGCTTCAGGCAGAGTTTGATCCTTTGGCAGATACCGATGCTCACGCGCGCTTTTTTGCGAAGATATCGAATCCTAATAAACAATGGGTGATATTGCCCGGTGGCGATCACGCCGCACTCTTAGAGACGCCTAGGGCGAAATTAATCAAATCGACGGTCGATTTTATTGAGTGGCTAGCCTACTAGCTTCGTTGTCCAGATGCGTTCAACTGGATACCTTCCTCACCCTTTACGGATGCTGATACGCGATCGGTAAAGAAATGTGGCAGGCCGTTCTATTTTGCTGAGACTAATCGGGTTATCAGAGTTGCGGTGAAAAATACTACTGGTCGAAGTTAAGCGACTAGCCGTGTCGAATCCTATTGCTAGTCCACAGAGCGAGGACTGCAGCGAGAAGCGGCAGTAGCCCCTGCATGACCAAGTAGCTCAGTTGTACTATCCAGATGTCGCGAGCCAGCAAGTCATAATTGCTCGCAGCAAACAGCCACACGAGGTTCAATCCAACGAACACGGCACCTATTCCCGATAAGTAGACCATCCGTGTTTGCGTAAGTACGCGGTCGCGCAGTAGGTGCTTCATCATGATTACTAGAGAGACTGGAATTAACAAGACAAGTATCCAAAGATGATTGGCTAATACCCGGCTGATAGCATGGGTATGCGCAGCTGCATCTCCGTCACCGAAGATCACCATAAGTACGATAGACCATAGGAATATATAGGCTGGAATTATCACCGAGAGAATCGCTGAGGGTCTATTCTTTAACATGATCCAGGTGAGGAATGTGGCAAGCAGAAGTAAAGCTGTAAGAAAGGCGGTAAGTAACATGCAAATCCTGAACAGTGTGGCGAGGATGCTAAGGCCGGCAAAAATATTGACTGTCTCCAAGAAGTTGTTTTGCATGCTTTGGAAGTCACTGATAAGAAAGGGGCCGAGTATCCGTATGGCGATAAGCATAATCACACCAGCGAGAAGCGCGCTGCAAAGAGAGGCTCCTGTACGTATGAGCGCCAGCCTGGCGGTGCTAAGTGGAGTGGTCCGATAGTGCAGGCTCACATTGGATGTGCCGTTTTTGTAGCGCACTCCATACATGTAAATTGTTAGGCCAATACACGTAGTTCCGTAAAGAATGACAGCTAGAGCCCAAGCGTTCTCAAGTTCAGGATTGGCTCCCTCGGGCTGGGTGAATTCAATAATGGCCAAGACTGCTATCGTAATGGCAGTGCCTGTCAGTCCGCCGAACAGCGCGCTATATCCACCGTGAAGTTGACGTTCCTTCCAAAACTCTGCCGCTAGGGAGGAATGTGTTGGGCAGTTAGCTATGGGTAGGGGCAAGCGCTCTCTTATGACGACTTGCTCCGAGGTGTTGAATACGCTATTACCAAATTCAATGAAGGTCTCTCCACTGCGCTGCTGCTTGACGCCAAAATAAGTTATTAGCAAAAGAGCGGCGGTGAAAATCAGAGCGACGAAATACTCAGAAGGGTTTGCGACGATGAAGACCCAGCTATCTTCGACTCTACTAAACTCTGGCATGAGTAGCCCGTTTAGGTACAGAGTAAACACGAGTAGCCAACCTACTATGCAAGCGACTCCATTTTCCGTCCACCAGGTCGATATCAGGGTCAGAATAGTGAATTGAAAGACCATGAAGCTGATGGGAATGATGGAAATATCTGTATTGAAATAGAGAAGGTTGACGATAATGCCGGGGACGAATATTGCTGGCTGTGTCAGCACGCAGAAGAACAATAGAGGCGCTAGCAAAAGTGTGTGCGTCGAAACAGGTAGCGAGAACTCAGTTCGATAAGGAAAGCCGAGTGAGGATTGAGTGCGAGCAACGTTGTGGCTCTTGTGTAGAGTTACTGAGTAAATAAACACTAAACCGACTAGAAGAACAAAATCAGCGGCTCTAAATAGACCAAGCGTGTCTCCGCCTGAATCCATTGCAAGGTTAATTAAGAAAATAATGCTAACCACGCCAGCAATCTGAGTTAACAGTGCAGGCCAGCTCAGACTAAATGCGCTCCATGCGAGTGCTTGGCTCGAGCTTCTCATTTTGTGTTTTCCTTAAGCTGGCTCAACTCACGAATATCTGGGCGGCCCACCCGTGAGACAAAGACTTCCTCCAAAGTTGCGTGACGTGATTCGCGAACTTCACCGCCTATTTTTTTAACCGCATCTTGAAAAGCACTAATAGAGCCTTCATGGACAGCGCTCCAGGATCTACCCTCACCCGAGATTGCCACCACACCTTCTAGCAACGGCAGGGGATTTTGCGGGTCTGCAAAACGAATTGATGAACAATGGTGATTGTTATTAATAAGTTCTAAAGAACTATCTAGGGTTATTTTCCCCTGATGAATCATTGTTACATGGTCAGAAAGCCTTTCCACTTCCTCCAATAGATGGGAGGAAAAAATCACAGTGCGACCTTCTTCGAAAATGGTGCGTACTACTGCATTGAGAATATCTTTCCTAACTACAGCATCCAGCCCGCTGGAAGGTTCATCGAGGATCAGCAAGTCGGGGCGGTGTGCAACTGCGCTTATAAGCGCAACTTGTGCGCGCATCCCTCTAGAAAGTGTCTTAATTTTTTTGGCTGGATCTAATGAAAAGGTATTTAGCAGTTCAGCTGCATAGCTCTGATCCCAGCCAGAGTGGTAAGCGCTGGTGTAGCGCATTAACTCATCAATAGACATCCAATCAGGAATATCGCGGTCTTCAGACAAATAGCCGATTCGCTTTAGTACTCCCTGGGGATTGCGTACCGGATCTTCGCCAAATATTTTCACATACCCCGATTTCGCACGTAGCAGTCCTAACAAGTGTTTTATGAGAGTGGTCTTGCCGGCGCCGTTGGCGCCTACTAGCCCGTATATCTTGCCTCTGCTTGCCTTAAAGTCGATGCAGTCTAGGGCATTGGTCTTGCCAAAGCTGCGCGATAAATTATTCACTTCGACTACTAGTTCACTCATCAATCTTCTACGCCTGACTTTTCTCGCCAAGTTGCGTCTGTCTGTCTCTTATTAATTCGAGTAAGTCTTGGGCGCTGAAATCGAGTTGATGAGCCTCCGCCAGAAGAGCATCGATTCTGGCCTCGATGATGCGTCTGCGTTCGCGGTCCGCAAGAGGCGATTGCTCATCGGAAATATAAGTGCCTGCGCCGCGGCGCTTGAATATCACGCCGGCTGCTTGTAACTCGTCATAGGCTTTAACAACGGTGTTTGGCGTTACATTCAATGCCAGCGCGAGTGTCCGTACTGGCGAAATCTCTTCGCCAGGCTGCAGTAGGTTTGATGCCACCATGTAGCGAATCTGATTCGCTATCTGCCGATAGATAGGTACGCCATCTTTGGTATTGATCGTTATATTCATAACTTAGCGTTTCACTTTTCCTTAAACTGTACGGGTATTCTGATACAATATGAAAAAA
>CAJXQP010000266.1 GCA_913058275.1 uncultured Gammaproteobacteria bacterium
CGTCAGATGTGTATAAGAGACAGCTCATAATGTTCTCCCTTTTTATAGTCCTAATAGTTAATATTTTGTTAAGTGGGTAACGCAGGTTTCGCTGATAAAGCTAGCGACTCTATAGGTTGATAATCAAAATCGAATCCAAAACAACGCGGCGCAACGAAGCCCAAAGCTTTTTCTGTACGATAGAACGCCGGGCAACCAACGCCATAAACGGTTACCCGCTGACCGAATCGCAGACGCTCAGCATTGATTGGCGTTGAGGTTTCATAGTCAAGAATAGTGATTAGATCAGGCACTGATGCCACCGTCTTACCATCAATCTGGGCAAGCAAATATTCATTTTTTATGCTGATCTTTAAGGGCGACCCATAGCCCTCAAAACTTGCAATCGTTGCCTCGCCAACATCATAACCGCCGATAATTTTGGTAGAACTATCGACAACTTTTCCGGTATAAAGATGATGCACGCCACCGTAGATTGAATTGGCAAACAGTGCTGCCATGGGCTCAAATATCCTGTGCGCATTACCCCGATATTCACGCAAGAGGCGTCCCAACTCGACAGAGAAAGTAATGGTACGGGGAACGATGGAGGCCTTTAATTGCCTGCCGGTCATTGGATGTTCTGCAGAAGTAATCATACCGCCGGAACTTAATGCACACTGTCTGATCTCAAGCTCAAATTCTAAAATATTCTTGGTATGAAACTCCGTGACAGCACCTCTGTAATCGGTAGTCAATGCAGGAGTAGGCAGCACACCGGATATGGGATAAGTCATCATTTGCGCTTCCGGTAGCGCACGGCCCATTCCATCGCCGTCGATAACCGGTATACCCATACCTGCCGCAGCTATAATAGGAATTAATGAATTCGCACCGCCAACCTCAAAAGAAACAACCGCATCTATTTTTTTTCCAAAGCGCTCTTCAAATGCCCTGAGAGTATCCACGGCATCATTTATTGAAGGTAGTAACTCAAGGCTAACGGTGGGCGCCCCTACTCCCCCAAGGGCTACTACAAAAGCATCGTCATCTAAATCATCTGGATCTAGCAGATCAACCGGACCGAACTTATCCAGCGCAGCCTTGGTGATCAGTTCCGCAACATAAGGGTCGCCACCTCCACCTGTGGCCAAAAAAACAGCACCGGCTGATAAATCTGCGAGTGACTCACTACCAAGCTTCTTCATGCTATGAACCCCTTAGCCTGATGTGGGATATCCCCCACCGCCTTAATCCGTAGCCGTGTTGAACCCTCAGCCATATATGAAATTGTTGTTTCTTCAATATCAGCGATTCGTACAGTCTTTGGATCTGCGCCAGCATTAATGGCAATCAATTTTGCTTCATCGGAGATTTTCTTGATGGCATGTTCTCGCGGTATATCTTGATAGCATAGAAGGCTCTCCACTTCGCCTCCAATTTGAGCAATAGCTGCACCGATAGCATTAGCGACACCAGAGTGCTCTGGGCAATACATTTCCGATGCGGCCTCAAGCTTGTCAGCCACCAAAATAGCACCACCGCCGACGAGAATAACGGGCATCGGATCACTAGACGGCATCATTTTCTCAATGCCTTGATTGAGCATTGAGGCAATAGTTCGTAGACCATTTTCGATCGTCTGCGTAGGTAACCGGACCGGAGATTGATTAGGTCCGATCGTTGTCTTACCCGCAGCTACAAGTAAGTCAGTTGCGGTCATTACAGAGCCTCCAAACGCCAACCCCTGCGTCACCAAATTATGGCCCACTGATTCAGGGCCTATACTTCTGCCCTCATCAGTCACAAGACTACCCCCACCCAGACCGAGTGAAAGGATGTCAGGCATCCTGAAATTAGTTCTAACGCCACCAACATCGATAACAACATTCGACTCTCGTGGGAATCCACCCTGAAGAATACCAATATCAGCTGTGGTTCCACCGAGATCCACTACGATTGCATCATTAAGACCGGTAAGCTTACAGGCTCCACGAAGGGAGTTCGTAGGACCAGAAGCAAACGTTAATGCCGGAAACTGTCGAACAAACTCGGCGTCCATTAACGTACCGTCATTCTGACTCACAAAAAACCGGCATTTAAGACCCCTTTGCCTTAAAGCGTCAGTAAATGCAGTGACCACGCTGTCGGCGAACTTCAATAGCGACGCATTCAGTAAGGCTGCGTTTTCGCGCTCTAGTAAACCCAGTCTTCCCAAGCTATGTGAACAGGTAATATTTACCTCTGGGATTGCACGGCGAAGCTGCGCAGCGACATCAAGTTCAGGCTGCGACGTCATAGGCGAAAATGCCGCCGAGATAGCTACCGTATCCAAGTTCTTCGATTTAATATCGGCTATAACCTTATTAATTTCCGACCAATCTAGTTCAGCAACCGGGCGTCCATCGTAGAGAGTGCCGCCGTGAACCATATAACCATGGTCGCCAAGACTTCGAGAAATATCTTCTGGCCAACCAATTTTTGGTGGAAGCCCTACACCCGAGGGCAGACCAATACGAATCGCCGCCACCTCAGACAACTTTTTGCGTTCCACCACAGCATTAGTAAATTGCGTGGTACCTAACATGACCGCTTCTATTGAAGATTCGAGTACACCACTATCGGAAAGGATATTCTCCAGCGCCTCGAGAATACCTGATGTAACGTCTACCGATGTAAGAGCCTTAGTCGAAGAAATGACGCTGTCTCCATCGATAAGAACCGCATCTGTATGAGTCCCTCCTACATCAATACCTATTCTCATCGTGTTTCAGTCGTCCCTATAAATGCCAACAGGTAGTAGGCCAGCGCCGCTACGATCATGGCGTCCAGAGCGGCAATGTTTGTTATGGAAATCCAACTCCAAGAACCCATTAGCGCTACACAGGCGCCTAAACCCCATGCTGCAATCGCTTTAGGTCTGGTTTTTTGCTGCAATAACAGTCGATCTTCGTGATACGCACTGCGTCGTAATATCAGGTAATCCACAATAATGATTCCTGACACCGGTACGAAAATAACCGCTAGGTAAAAGAGAAAAGACAGGAAATCGTTCAATATATTCATGAAGGCAGCTAAGGTACCAAGACTACCCAGGATGATGATAAGCGATGTATTGTTGAGTTTGGGTGCTGTGGATTCCACGCTCAGCATCGTGCTGTAGAGATTCAAAGAATTCAGTACCCAACTTCCAAAAATTACAATCGCAAATGCTGCCCAACCAATACCCAGTGTCAGCATAATATTGAGTAGATCATCATCTTCAAGGGCTGTAGCGGAGAGGCCTCCGGCACTGATAACAATAAACTGTATTACCAGGTAAGAAGTGAGAACAACAAAAATTCCTCCACTCCAATGGCGAACAAATCGGGTAATATCTGGCAGGATCACTGCGCCCACGATCGCCGATCCAACAACAGCAGAGACGCCGTCGCCAAAAGATAGCTCGTTGGCTGAGGGTGTCCTCATAATTTGCGTAAGAGACTGGTCAGTCAAAGAACCAACAATTAATTGTGCAGTCACCGCTATTAACACCGGGACTAGAAAGGCAGAGAGCGTGTTAATTGCTCTAAAGCCGAACACGGTGGTTACTGTCATAATAAGGCCCGCAAATATCTCAATAGGCCATGCAGGGACAGAAACCGCGTATATATCCACAGTTAATCGCTGGACCGCACCACTGAACAGATCAATGTTGACGCCAAACCAACCCAGTAATGATATCGCAAACGCTGTATTGACCAGCGCTGCACCATGAAACCCAAACGCAATGCGGTTGAGCATATAAGAACTGAGGCGGGTATTAGCTCCAATTGCGGCGGTAATGCAGCCGATGACCGTAAGAATGACGGTGCCAACGACGAAAACTTCAAGGGTGCGCAAAGGCGAGAAAGAAATGGCTATTTCAACGCCGGCCAGAAAAACTGGCAGCGAAAAAGCCACCATCGACGCAATAATGGCTACCCTAATCCAACTGACGGTATGCTCATCAGGTACTGGCTCAGTAGAAAATTCCGTGGACTCAACTTTCATGTCAATGCGCTCTATCGTCAAATGCATGGTTTATTATCGCAAAAGAAAGGCAAAATAAGGTATTGAAGTAATCAACTGTTGCTTTAGACTATATGGTAATCACACACGTATTCTGAATAATCTATGGTTATGCCTAACAAGAAATCGTTAAAGCTTGATGCCATCAATCGTAAGATTTTGGCTCAGATTCATTTACAATCTGACATAACCAATGCCAGGCTCGCAGAGATAGTGAATCTTTCGCCCGCAGCATGCTCTCAGCGAACTCATGCTCTAAAAGAAGCTGGTTACTACTTTAACGCACACTGTGAAGTTGATCTTGATAGAATCTGTGAGCATGTTATCGCTTACGTGGAATTTACACTGAGCAATAACAGCTTGGAAAGCCGCAAACAATTTGAGGCTGCGATAGAGGTTATACCTGAATTTATGGACTGCCTTCGGTTGACCGGGGATACTGACTATATATCTGTCTCTTATACACATCTGACGCTGCCGACGAATAGAGAGGTG
>CAJXQP010000267.1 GCA_913058275.1 uncultured Gammaproteobacteria bacterium
ATTTATAACTTGAAATGTCTGAGCTTGTTGGACTGAACCCTCTAAAACTGGCTCATTCCGCGCTCAATACATCAAAATTTCAATTAAGCGGTTAGTAGTGACCACATTCTAACCAAGGGCCCTAGGTATTTCCAAGTGGAATACGTCAAAACGAGCCCTTTTTTGTTCGAAATCGACCCTAGAAGCCTAATTCAGCTTCTCTGCCCTTACGATATCGGCCGTACATCATCTCTTCTACAAATTCTACACACTTAAATTGTGGCAGTTCGTAGCCTTCTTCTAGGCGACGGTAGATAGGCATCTTTATAGTCCAAGCCTCTTCGAAAAGATCAGGATCTTCCATAGTAGCCGTGTACTCGATAACGTTCTCGCTAACCATCGTATAGCGTTCGGTAACCTTCAGCATGTAGGTGTGGTAGTTACCAGCTCTGTCGAACCAAGTACGATCATCTTGACCCGTTACTTCGACTACCCAAGTATCGCCATCCCAATAACCGTAAGACTGACCCATCCAGGAATCAAGCGGTGCAGGACCCGGATCTTCAAGGAATACGTTACGTACCGCTCCAGCAAATGAGTAGGCCATGAAGAAAGCGCTCTCGCTTTGAAAGATCTGGAATGGATGAGGCATATAATTGGCTCTCGGAACACCAGGCATGTAGCACTTAACCTCAGGGTCCATCGACTGCCAGTTTGCTGCATTCTCGTCGCGTTTCGCTAATGCTTCAGGCTTATAAGGAATTGTGCCTCCCTCAACTACGCCGAAGCTAGCTGGAACCGCGCCAACCGCACCCATCGCTACAATACTTGGAGCAGGCACCGGCACGAAGTCGCCAGGAACAAGCTGATGAGCAGCTCTTGGTGGCGCTGGCTCTAGATTGTCATTGGCATTCATCAGCACTTGCCAGATTCCATTGAAATCAGGCTTGCCGTTTGGAGTACGAGGAATATCGCTCATTGGGGCTTCTGCAGCCTGAGCAACTTGAGTTGATTGAGTATCAGTTGTATCGGCAGGTGAGCAACCTACTACGAGCACTGCGATCGCTAGAAGCAGCCATTGAATCTTCATAATTCTACCTTTTTGTTTTATTAGAAATTCTCTCCCAAAGGAGCCACGATATAACCACTTGGTTTAGAGTGTGTCAAGCCAAACGCGCCGAATCGTCTAGGCTGGGGGATAAAGGGGCAACGCAGTCGTAGACACTAATAGCACCTCAGATTCACACCCAAATATGCGCAAGATTGCCGTTAAGAGCGGATTCCCTAGAGAGCGGCTAGATCGGGGAAAGCGGGGCTTATTCTGCGCGCCGAAGAAGCATCGCCGATCCGGTGATCGTCATCAGCAGGAGCAGAAAGAGCCCAGCCACTCCCAGAATAGTATCTACAAGAGCAATGCCGGTCCATTGTAGATAGTGAATACTGTAGATCCTATCGATCCACCGCGTGTCTGCACCCTGCTGATAGAGCGACAGGGAATCCCAACTAACTGTAATGGTGACTCCTGTTGACGTGCGAAAGGGGTCGGACTCCCTGGGCAGTAGCTCTCCGTAGCGTAGGGTATCTTGGCTGATTGCATCTTCCACAAAATTAGCCAAGTCTGCCTCACTAGGAGTTGCTCGTAGCTCTAAGCTGTCCGGATCGAGCTGTCTCCATCTGCCTTCTTCCTTTACGAGCAAATGCTGACCTAACACGGTTTTAAGTAAGCGCATTTCCTGCCACTGCGGTGCTGCCGAAATTTGGATCTCATCCGCCGCATACGTTTTCGGCGACAGTACCGAATAAGCCTGCTCGTATGCCGGACGCACGAGAAAGAAAATCCCGGTAAGAGACCAAGCAATAAATGGCAGAAGTAGGATGCCGCCGAGAAGCCGATGCTGTTTACGTGTAATCATGGAATTTGGCAGTACGCTGCTATAGCAAGAATCTTGAGTAAGAATTTTGTTTACGCTCTGAAGCTTAGCAGTAAACCCACTATTTTTTACCGAGTGTAGTTAGACCGTATGTTCTTACTACGGGAACAAAGATAGCAAGACACACTAAACTGAGCACGGCCGCGGCAAAAAATGAGACGCCTGGGAAATAGATCGACGACTGCTCGCTGGTAAACGCAGCGAACAGCTGCGTCATCAATAGCGGGCCTAGTATGGATGTTAGGCTGTTAAGACTGCTAAGGGCTCCCTGCAATTCGCCCTGCGCATTAGAAGGTACCTGGCTCGTCATGATTGCCTGAAATGCAGGAGAAACGAAGCCTGAAAGCGCGGCAACCGCCAACCAAGGATACATCTGCCAACCCTGCGCAGAAAACGCATAACCACAGAAACCAATTATAATCGCCACCATGCCTAGGATGCCCGCGCGATAGGCACCCATTTTGGGTATCGCCCAGCGAATGAGGCCGGCTTGCACGATGATCATAAACACACCGGCGAAGCCCAGCGACAAGCCAATCTGACTTTCGCTCCAAGAAAACTTCTCGATAGTGTAATAGGTCCAAGTACTGGGCAAAGACAGATGTCCGAGCATATAAAGAAAGTAAGCAAACGCCAGCCCAAGAATCACAGGATATTTTTTCAGCTGCAACACTGCACCTAAAGGATTTGCGCGACGAATATCAAATTCGCGCCGATTTTCCTTTGGCAGTGACTCGCCTAGCATGAAATAACCGTAGATTAGATTGATCAGCGCCAGGCCTGCCGCTGCGTAAAAGGGAATACGGGGGCCGTACTCGCCTAACAGACCACCTATAACCGGGCCTAGAACGAAACCACCTCCGAAGGCGGCGCCGACCATACCAAAGCGCTGCGCGCGGTTCTCCTCCGGCGTTATGTCAGTTACATAGGCATAGGCGAGAGAAAAAGAGGAACTCGCGACCCCGGCAATAATGCGAGCTGCAAAAAGCCACAGGATAGTTGGCGCGGAAGCCATAAGCAGGTAGTCGGCGCCCAGAGCTGCCAAGGTGTAAAGCAGTATCGGCCTACGACCGTACTTGTCCCCCAGATTACCGAGTATCGGCGCTGCAAAGAATTGCACGCTAGCATAGGTGAACATCAAGTAGCCGCCGATCCTTGATGCCTCAGAAAGAGTAGCATCAGCCAGACTCATGATGAGCTTAGGCATTACCGGTAGAACGATGCCGAAACTAATTGCATCGAGAAGCACGACGAAGACGATAAACGCGAGCGCGTGCTTACTCTTGGTGATGTCTACCGGCATGTTGAACCTATCGGGAGATTGTTCTTGTTGGACTTCTATTATTTATTAGGAAGCATCGAAATAAAGTCTTCAAATTTACCGTTAGCGCTGCGCGGAAGCTGTGAATGATAACTTAGATTCACCGCGAAGGGATGGCCGAGATTATCTCTCAAAATTTCCCTGACTGCCTCTTCTTGACCGTCTGTTAATTTCTCATCCACTACTATCTTTAACTCAATTTTATCGAGCGTGTGTTGCACAATCTGAAATTGCCGCAGTGGCGCGACTAGCATGAATTTTCTGAAGCCAAAGTTCGGCCAGCGGGCACTAACATCGGGGTGCCGCAACATATTTCGCACCCGACCGTTTATCGTCTTGAGAACTGGCAGATCACGACCATAGCTACAGGGTCCAGCTAGCTCGCCATAGTCACCAATCTCGTAGCGAATTAGTGGGGCTGCATAGTTTAGTAAACTCGTAACGACGATTCTTCCCGGCTTATTCAGCGCACAGGAGCTACTATCTTCGCGTAAAACCTCGAGAAGCAGATTCTCCGATTGAACATGGTATTGGTTCTGGACGGGACACTGAATCGCCATATACCCAAGCTCTTCACTACTGTACACATCGACCAGCTTGGCATTGAGCTGTTCTGCCACATCAACTCGCAGCTCATCACTAATGCTCTCAGCAACCGTTCGCACCTCCAAAACCCCGTGAAGTGTAGTCCCATCACTACGCAGCTGCGCCATCAATGCGCGTAGGTTCGAAGGATGCGTCATCAGGTAGCTGGGTTGAAGTTTTTGTAGCCAAGTGATTTGAGTGCAGATGTCAGTGCTACTATTTAGGAAATAACCGCGTCCTGTTTTGTGAAATGCAGATATGGGTAATCCCCAATTCTCGAACTCCAGACCCTTTGGTAGCAAACCAATTGCGTCACTGTGCCAACGTATTGAGGCTGATGACTTATCAAACTCACGATCAGACCAAAGCTGTTCGCGAATATTGACCGCATTCCAGAGTGTGGAGGTCAGTGCGGTAGTGCGGAATTTAACCGGATAGCCAGTGGAACCCGATGTCATCGATTCGGTCACGACTCCGTGAGCTTCGACCAACAGGTCACAGTCGATTGTTCCATTATTTTCTTGCAGCTGGGCCCGAGTTAGCAAGGGCAAATCGCGGAACGAATCAAGGTCTAGATTCGCGACATCAATGACGGTTAGATGCTGTCGGTAGAACGGGGAGTGGGAAACAGCATAGGCTATTAGTTTCTTGAGCTGTTACAACCTGTCTCTTATACACATCTCCGAGCCCACGAGACC
>CAJXQP010000268.1 GCA_913058275.1 uncultured Gammaproteobacteria bacterium
AGCCTCGGTCTCGTGGGCTCGGAGATGTGTATAAGAGACAGAGTTAGCACCGTTCGCGCTGGCAATGATGATGCAGATCGCTTGGAGCGTAGGGATGATTTACTCATAAGCTCACTGCGCAATGAACTCGAGTACCAGAATATTATGGCTGCAATGGCAGTCAGCGGTAATCGAGAGAAAGCAGCAGAAAAATTAGGTATAAGCCCACGCACACTTCGATACAAAATCAACAAACTGCGGGATCTCGGCATGGCTGTACCTACAGCCTATGCAAGAGTGTAACTCAAAATAACAAGGATACTGTAAAATGGAAATCAAGGCCGAAGCCAACGCGCTGCTTTCACAGATTAGGGATTATCAGTCAAAGATTACCGAAGCACGCACACCTGACTCAATTGCATCAGGTGCCGTAGGCAACAGTACAAACTTTGGTGCAGAAATGTCGCGTCTATTGTCAGACACTTTGAGCAGCGTCACAGAAGCCCAATCGAGTGCGTACAATCTGAGTACCGCATACCAGGCAGGCGAAGACGTCGCTCTAACCGAAGTCGTACTTGAAATGCAAAAATCTTCTTTGGCGTTCGAAGCGACACTGCAAGTGCGTAACAAAGTACTACAAGCGTACGAACAAGTAATGAATATGCCTGTTTAGGCAGAGTGTAGGCATCGACCTAAGCACGGAGAATTAATATGGCCACAGCACAAGAAGCATTGCCAGGACCGGCATTTTCAAATGCAAATGATGGGTTCGGAGGAGCAAACAGACGCGAAGCCTACCCAGCGGATAACACAAACTATCCGCTGTCACAGTCTCAGCAGTTAGGGAATCAAGTTGGCCCTCTGCTGCAGCGATCACTGCCAGGAATCATCATGGTAGTGACGCTATTTGCTCTAGTCCTTCTATATAATTGGATAAATACTGGCGACTACCGACCATTATTTCCAAACATGCCGGAATCTGAAAAAAGCGAAGCTTTCGACTTATTGTCGGGCTCGGCATTTCCTGCAAAACTTGACAGTCGTACGGGCGATATTCTTGTTCCAGTTGATCGATACTACGAAGCAAGAATGATGCTTGCGAGCTCTGGATTTGCCGACCCAAGCTCTGCCCAGTCAATGAATATGCTGGACGACCAGTCTTCACTCACAAGCAGCCAGTTCATGGAGGAGGCACGCTATAGGGCGGCCACAGAGAACGAGCTAGCCAAGAGCATTGTCCAAATATCCTCAATTAAAACGGCGAGGGTTCATATAGCCGCGCCTCGTCAGAGTTCTTACGTGCGGAATCGAGTTCCCGCGAAGGCCTCTGTGGTTGTAGTTGGACACCCCGGGCGTATTGTCACCCAAGCACACGTGCAATCGATCACCAGTTTGGTGTCTTCAAGCGTTCCATACTTAGCAGTAGAGGACGTCTCGGTCGTCGATCAGCAAGGAAATCTTTTAACCATGAGTATGTCGCCAGGACTAAAAATGGCAGATATGCAGAGCACTTATAAACGCTCAATAGAGAGTGATTATAAGGCAAGAATTGAGCAGTTATTGGCGCCAATCGTAGGCATAGAGAATGTAAATTCTGATGTAGACGCATCAATCGACTTCTCCGAGTTCGAAACTACTTCAGAAGTGTTCGATGAAGCGGGGCGAGGGCCGATTTCACGGTCTGAGGTGTTGTCTGTTGATAGAAGCCGTGGCGGCTCAAATGTGGGTGGAATTCCGGGAGCTCAATCAAACATAGCGCCAAATGATACGGCGATTAATAATCCGAATGACGAAGCTATAGATCCTATAGAGCAGCCTTCACTCCAAACATCAGAGCCGACGAGTACCCGTACTACCCGCAATTATGAACTAGATAGGTCGATCAAGTATTCTAAGGACGCTGTCGGAAATATAACTCGTCTTTCGATAGCTGTGGTAATCAATCAGAAAGTACTTGATGGGGTAGCTGGAGAAGACGTGGAAGGCGAAGAAACTCCTCGTATTGGCGCCCTAAATGTTGAACAACTAACTGAGTTAGTAAAGAGCTCAGTTGGCTTCGACGAGGCAAGAGGCGACCAAGTGTTAGTCATCGGATCTCCGTTTATGGAAGCAATGGTGATTGAGGAAATCACTACACCATGGTTTGAAAACTCATCAATACAATTCATCGCTCAGATGATTGGTATAGTTATCGCTTTCGCTCTCACGCTCTTGTTTGTTGTGAGACCAGTCTTAGCAAACATGCTTAAAAAGAAAGATGGCCCTTCTTCTCAGAATGCTGGAGGTGGCAACTACCAACAGGCATTCGCAAGTTATGAACATCAAGTCGCTCATGTACAACAAATGGCCGGCGATGATGCTGCTAAAGTCGCTAGCAACATTAAAGATATGATTAGAAAGTAAGTATTCGAGAACTATCATGGCTAAGAAAAAAAAAGACGAAATTGAAAGTAATAGGCCTGCCGAATCTACGGCGCTTGAGCTAGAGCTAGCCAAATTGCCAAGTACAGACAAGGCAGCCGTAATAATGCTGCTGCTTGGTGAAGAGCATGCGGCAGAAGTTCTTCGTCACCTTGAGCCCAAGGAAGTGCAAGCACTTGGTCAAAAAATGACGAGCGTCGCGAACTTATCGAAAGAAGTTATAAGTGGGGTGTTAGCTGAATTTATAGACTCAACCTCAGGCAAAACGAATTTAGGAATAGGGAGTTTAGGCTACACCCAAAGTGTATTTAATAAAGCGCTTGGCCAGGAAAAGGCTGCGTCAGTTTTAGGAAAAATAATGCCTAGCGAATCGCTAAAAGGGTTAGAGATGCTGCAATGGATGGATGCTAAATCAATACATGAATTTGTCCAGAACGAACATCCTCAAGTCATAGCTGTTGTGCTTTCTGTGTTGGAGCATGATACGGCAGGAGAGTTACTTAAGTTTCTCAGTGAGGACATACGCGCTGATGTGATCGCACGAGTTTCATCTCTAGATGCCGTTAAGCCAAGTGCTATGTCGCACCTTGAAGAAGTTTTAAGAGAACAGTTTTTGAACAAGTCAGGAACTAGTTCAGCGACATTTGGTGGTGTTAAAACCGCAGCACAAATACTGAAATATTCTGGCTCTGAGGTTGAGTCAAGTATCTTAAAATCTGTAAACGAACTTGATAAAACCTTAGCTGAAAAATTAGAAGAGAATATGTTTACGTTCATGAATCTCGGGGGGCTAGATAATAAGAGCATGCAAACGCTCATTAGAGATTTAGAGAATGATCTTCTCATTCCGGCCCTGAAGGGCGCAGACGAAGCGGTTAAAGAAAAATTTCTTGAAAATATGTCTGAGCGCGCGCGAGATCTATTTCTCGACGATCTCGAAGCGCAGGGACCGATCCGTATCACTGAAGTTGAAAAATCGCAGAAAGAAATTATGCGCGTTGCACGTAAGTTATCTGAAGAAGGCGAGATAATGTTGTCTACAGGAGGGAATGAATTTGTCTGACGTTCCTTTCACGGCTAATTCCATTGATCCTCGAACGCAAAATTCGAGCGCAACCGAGTTTGTGCGCGATGACTTTTCGACGAAATTCTCGGATTCTAATAGTGAATTTGAAGAGTGGAATCCACTGTCTAATTCAAAATCAAGTAGTTTAGGAGATCTCCAAAATCCTGCAATTGGTCTTCATTCGGGTGGAGAAGATGCAGAAGGGAGAAATGGCGATGTGAGCGCTGCACGAGAGGTCGATGAGTCTAAAGAAGCTATAGATGGTCAATTTGAAAAAGGATTCCGTGAAGGAAGGGCGGAGGCTGAGCGAAACTTACGAACAAAAGTAGACGAGGTGGACGCGCTTTTAAAGTCACTTAAAAAAGGCCACTGTGACATATCAGAATTTTATGCTCCGCTTAAATCGTTAACTGTAAAAGCAGTCGAAGCTGTGCTGAAGGTTGAACTTCCGGAGTCAAAAACCGCAATCGAGCGTATGGTTTCGGATATTTTAGGATCGATCGGGTCACTGGCAGATGCTCCAGTTAAAGTTGGATTGGCCAAGCAAGATTATGAGAATTATTCTGAGGCGTTCCGTGATCAATTTTCTTCAGTAGAATTTGTGATGGACCCTAAACTATCAAGAGGTAGCACTTACGCTGAGATGAGCGACAGAACTATAAATGATTTTTCTGAGGATCGACTGGCGGAAATAGTTGAGAAAATTTTTAGCAATGAGTAAGACAGACGAAACATCAAAATTTGATTTCTCCAAGGCAAAAGCCAGTCTCGATTTTGATTTTGATAAAACGAGCTACACTAGGATAGGCAGAGTAAAGAGAGTCGTGGGTTTAACAGTAGAGGCTGTTGGTATTGTCGCTCCTATTGGCGCGCAATGTGTTATTGATCCAAATAGCCAAGGGAGAAGCATTCAAGCCGAGGTTGTTGGGTTTGATGGGGGCTTGTTGTTTTTAATGCCATTCGAAAACATCGAGGGCTGTCTCTTATACACATCTGACGC
>CAJXQP010000269.1 GCA_913058275.1 uncultured Gammaproteobacteria bacterium
ACGAGATCAGCCTCGGTCTCGTGGGCTCGGAGATGTGTATAAGAGACAGCTTATTTGCTTGGAACGATCAGGGCCTTACCTTCGATGTCGCTGTGCATGTGGGTACATTATTCGCGGTGTTAATTTACTTCAAAGACGATTTGCAGCGTCTTGTTCTTGCTCTGACAATGAGCGTATTTCGAAGAGAGCAATCCCAAGATTCTAAACTTGCGTGGATGTTACTCGTCGCTACGATTCCGGCAGGCCTCAGTGGTTTGCTCTTTGCCTCGCAGGTAGAGCAGTACGGTCGATCGCTTTTACTCATCGGCATTACATCTATAGGTTTTGGGCTATTGCTGCTTGTATCAGATCGCATCGGTAACAAGCAACGCACCTTAGCCGACATGAATTGGAAAACGGCTTTGCTAATTGGCTTCGCTCAAATTCTCGCATTAATACCCGGCACCTCCCGTTCAGGCGTAACAATGACCGCCGCGCTTTTCTGTAATCTAGATCGAGCTGCCGCCGCACGATTCTCATTCTTGCTCGCGATTCCGATTATCGCAGCCTCGGGCCTGCTAAGAGGCATCCAATTGCTACGCGATGGAACAGAGTCAGTTGAATGGCTTGTCTTACTATATGCCATCTTTATCTCGGCAGTGGTCGCGTACTTGTGTATTCACTACTTTCTGCAATTGATTGAGAGATTCGGTTTTCTGCCTTTTGTTATATACCGAGTATTGCTCGGTATTGCGCTTATTCTCTTCGCCTTATGAAAGTGGCGGTTGTTAGATCAGGCGATACTTCTACAGAGCGGGAAATCAAGTTGTCTACTGATCTTGGTTTACCAACTATCGAATTGCCATCGGCCTACTTGCCCAGCGAAGTTAGTGACTACGATTATTTGCTAGCCTACCGTGACTCAAGACTACTATTGCAATGTACTGGCGACGCGCAAACTGGCGAGTTATGTGTTGATTTTTCCGATGCCAAACTGAACTTCCGTGCGAACAGTTCGATCAGAAGCCAAAATATAGCCAAGGCACTAGGAATCAAAGGTAGTCTCAGACCTGCGGTGTTGGATGCGACGGCGGGTTTAGGCAAGGACGCCTTTCTTATGGCTAGCTTAGGATGCAAAGTTTCATTGTTAGAGCGCTCGGCTGTGGTGCACGCACTCTTGGCAAACGGATTAGCTCGAACTGGCTACTACGGCGAGGAAATTGACATTATTTTGGGGAGAATGAATCTGCATTTTGGCGACTTAATGGAATTCGTAGCGGATTCCAAGCAATTCGATGTTGTATATCTCGACCCCATGTTCCCGGAGAGGCGTAAGAGCGCGAAGGTAAAGAAAGATATGGCGGCGTTACAGCAACTGCTTGGTCATCAAACCGATGGAGCCGAGTTACTTGATTACGCGAAGCTTCTCGCGAAGACGCGCGTAGTGGTTAAACGAGCGAAGCTTTCCCCTCACCTTGGGCCAGGTAAACCGGACATAGTGCTTAAGGGCAGCAGTAGTCGCTACGACGTTTATCTTATCGCTTAGGGCATAAGATGGGAGCTAGCTTACAAGCGCTTGTAGTACGCCCTGGTAGACATCTGATAGCTTGTCGAGCTCGGCGACGGTTATTTTTTCGTCGACCTGATGAATAGTCGCATTGCAGGGTCCGAGTTCAACGACTTCAGCTCCTGTGGGAGCGATGAAACGGCCATCGGAAGTGCCGCCGGCGGTTGATCGCTCGGTGCTATATCCGCAATTTTGCTGAATACTTTCGGAAACGGCCTCGACGAGCTTGCCCGCGTCAGTTAAAAAAGGATTTCCCCATAGCTTCCAGTCTAGCTGGTAATTAAGTTCAGCTTCGTCGAGTAGCTGCGTTACTCGCGATTTAATGGTGTCTGCATCCAGCTCTGTAGAAAAGCGAAAGTTAAAGACGACCTCTATTTGCCCCGGAATGACGTTGGTGGCGCCAGTGCCCGCGTTAATATTCGAAATCTGAAAACTAGTTGCCGGAAAGGATGCATTACCTTCGTCCCAAGTGATATCAGTTAGGTGTGCTAATTCTGGCAAAACCTTATGTATTGGATTGACCGCCAGTTGTGGGTAGGCCACATGACCTTGAATGCCTTTTACGACAAGCGTCGCTCCTAATGAACCGCGCCGCCCGATCTTGACGGTATCACCCAGTTGTTCGCTGCTACTTGGCTCTCCAACTAGGCAGTAGTCGATTTTGATATTTCGGTTGCCGAGCTCTTTGATTACTCTTTGCGTGCCGTTTATAGCGCTACCTTCTTCATCGCTGGTGATGAGAAAACCAATACGCGCATTGAGCACCGCCGCCGGCAGGAAGCGTTCAACTGCAGTTATCATCGCGGCGATGCTGCCCTTCATATCGGCTGCACCTCTGCCATGCAAGAATCCGTCGGCAACGGTTGCGTCAAATGGGGGATATTGCCAGTCGTTCTGGGGACCTGTTGGCACGACATCAGTATGACCCGCGAAGACGAGTAGGGGGCCGCTACTGCCTATGGTTGCCCATAAATTCGTTAC
This sequence comes from uncultured Gammaproteobacteria bacterium, assembly GCA_913058275.1. GTDB lineage: Bacteria > Pseudomonadota > Gammaproteobacteria > Pseudomonadales > Pseudohongiellaceae > UBA9145. The sequence goes on from CAJXQP010000269.1 coordinate 2,528, forward strand.
CTCCTCAAATTGAAGTGTCTCCACACTGAATCCAATAGCGACTAGTCGCTTCGCGATCAGTTCCTGACAACCCTCATCCAATGGTGTTATGGAGGGCCGTTTAATAAGCTGTTGTGCCAGTTCGAGAGTTTCGCTCATGGTATTTTCTTTATTTTTTGGTAGTGGCTATTTGTTTAACTGCTCTACACACTTTAGTTATGACTGTGTAGCTCATCGTTAAGGCTGATTGATGACTTTAACGGCACACATTCCACGGCACCTGAAAGTGAGTTGCGTCTGAAAAGCAGGCCTTCGACACCGACAAGTTCTTTCGCTTTTACTGTTTTCAGTAATGCGCCATCGGCTCCGAGCACATTTAATTTTGTGCCAGCTGTAAGGTATAAGCCGGCCTCCACGGTGCAACCACTCGCGAGAGGGATGCCTATACCTGCATTGGCGCCAATCAGACAGTTCTCGCCTACGGAAATGACTTCAGTGCCGCCACCGGAGAGGGTGCCCATGGTGCTGCAGCCCCCACCAAGATCGCTATTAGCGCCGATCATAACGCCCGCCGAAATACGACCTTCTACCATCGCGGGCCCTTCTGTGCCTGCATTGAAATTAACGAAGCCTTCGTGCATGACCGTCGTGCCGGCTCCAAGATAGGCTCCGAGACGAACCCGAGCCGTATGAGCGATGCGGACGCCAGCTGGAACGACATAACTAGTCATCTTGGGAAACTTGTCCACAGAGGCAACTTCAAGGACTGTGCCACGCAGTCTCGCTGCTAACTGGCGTTCGGGTAATTCTTCGAGGTCGATTGCACCTTCGTTAGTCCAGGCCAAATTGTGCAACACGGCAAACAGGCCATCTAGATTGAGCGAATGGGGTTTGGCCAGGCGATGTGAGAGCAAGTGCAGCTTCAGATAAGCCTCTGCAACGCTTTTAGGTGCACTGTCCTTGAATTGCACACAGAGTATAAGTTGGCCTTGGCCCTCATTCATTTGCTGAATTTGCTCGGCGTGCTCAGTAAATTTGGCTTCAAGTAGTTTTGCTACAAGTGCGGGAGCCGATTCCTTATCGATCTGGGTAACGGTGTTTTCACCTGATTGAATTGCGCAACTAGTCAATATCAAGCTGCTCAGCGCTGTATCTGGGCACAGTAGTGGCGCAGGGTAGTAGACTTCGATGATCTCGTTTTTAGCATTGTGCGATGCGAGGCCGAAGGCAAGGCTGTGTATTTCTGTATCGTTCATGGTGTGATGATCCTATTGAGATTATTTTTGCACTAAAAGTTGAATTTCTTCCTTGTCGAATCCAAGCAGCCACTTGCCTTGGCTCTCGATAATCGGTCGCTTAATGATCGAATTGTTCTCGCTCATGATTTTGATGGCGGACGCCTCGTTCAGATCCCGCTTTACTGCATCGGGTAGTTTGCGCCATGTGGTTCCGCGCGTATTGACGAGCGATTTGAAGTCGAAGTGCTTAAGGAATTTCCTAATAAGCACCTCGTCACAGCCAAGTTTCTTGTAGTCATGAAAATCGTAATCGGCTCCTAATTCGGTGAGCAAGACACGCGTCTTCTTAATGGTATCGCAGTTATTTATTCCGTAGAGCGTAGTCATGGTTGGTTTGCTACATTTGCTAAAAGTTCAAGGGTTGCCTAGGTATCTAGATGTCGAGTCGTCGCTCGAGTTCGATTTTCAGTTCTGAGCTTATTTTATCTATCAAGTCTTGATCACCTATAGGCTTATTGGACTGGTCGGTGACGAAAAACAAATCCTCTACGCGCTCGCCAAGGGTAGTGATACGGGCATCCAGAAGATTTATTTGATGTTCCGCGAAGGTCTTGCCTATGCTGGCGAGAATTCCCGATTGGTCAGGGCAGTTAATCTCGACGGTGGAATAATCCTGTCTCTTATACACATCTCCGAGCCCACGAGACCGAGGC
>CAJXQP010000270.1 GCA_913058275.1 uncultured Gammaproteobacteria bacterium
TACACCTCTCTATTCGTCGGCAGCGTCAGATGTGTATAAGAGACAGGTACATATTCCACCACATGATCTGGTCTACGGCTGAGATAGACGAAAATGGGCAACGTATCGCAGAGACTGCGACAGGCTGGCCGGTGCATGAGGTAGGGCGCAACGCAGACATTTTCGATGTGGATGGTGGACGCCTACTTAAAGCTGGTACCTTCCTCGTTTCTGATTCTGTTCATATGCATTCCAATGGCAAAGACACCACAGCGCATTTGGAAGTTGGGTTCCGTTTTCATCCGGTTGGTTACGAGCCAAAGTACGAGCGAGTTTCTCTAGGCTTGGGTAACGGTGTAGACATTAGTATTGCGGGCAACGAAGACGCTCAGGAACTACATGCTTATACCGTTCTCCAAGACCACCTCAAAATCATTACATTCGAGCCACATTTGCACGCCCCTGGTGAACGCATGTGTCTTGAAGCGATATGGGGCTATACGGTAGAGACACTTTCCTGTGTTGGTTATGACCATAACTGGGTACGTGGCTATGCGTACGATAACGATGCACAGCCTCTGTTGCCGAAGGGGACTATTCTCCACATTGTCGGTTATATGAATAATACTGAAACCAATCCCAATGTCCCTGACCCAAGAAACTGGCAGGGATCTGGCAACCGATCCGTAACCAATATGTTTATCGATTTGGGCATGCGGGTAAAAATGGATGACGAGCAATTTTTTGAAGAAATGGAAAATCGACGTCAGACACTAAATCTTGGACCAAACGATCACGTGATCGGTTGTCCATTATGTTTGGCGCCACTTGTTGCGCCGGTAAATTCCACAGATGAAATAAGTAATGAAGTTGCATTGCAGGGGACAAATTAGATATGCAAAGTTTAAAACTAGGAAGTGCGAGAAAAGCCTTTAGGTTTTTCGTTGTCGCGCTCAGTGCTGTGATTTTATCACCATTAGTATCAGCTGATACTTACCGTAGCGGACAGCACATCGAGCCGGCATTTGAAGGTTGGCGGCCAAACGAAGATGGTACATTCAACATGATGTTCGGTTACATGAACGAAAACTGGGAAGAAGAGCCAAACGTGGATGTTGGCGAAAACAATATGTTTACTCCCGGCGAGGCTGATCGTGGCCAGCCTACTCACTTCCTTCCGCGTCGTAATCGCTTTACCTTCGAAGTTCAGGTTCCTTCTGATTGGGGTGATCGCGAGCTGGTATGGACACTAAATGTGAATGGAGTTGATCGCAAAGCCTACGGAACATTGAAGGATGATTACTTGGTCGACAATATGGTGATTGCATCTGAGACGGGCTCTCTTGGTGCCGGAACTAGTAGCCCTGAATCACGCGCGAATCTTCCGCCGGTAACTACGGTTCAAGGTGATGATATCCGCACAGTAAGAGTGGGCCAGGCTATGGCTTTGCGCACTCATGTTGCAGACGATGGCATTCCCACTCCTACCGATCCAGTGGAGCAAGCTAGAGAGTTTGCGGAGTTTGTCGGCGGCCCTCTTGCGGTTGCTTTTGTAACTGAAGAAAATGTTCGCCAACGCCTGTTGATGTCGCCGCCAATAAAGGTGACGGTCCAAAAAATAAACGGATTGTTCCTATCATGGAATGTTTACCGCGGAGCAGGTGATGTTCAGTTCAGCCCGCAGCAAGCCAAGCCATGGGAGGATACTCGTGCTGGAGCACATTCTCCCTGGGGAACCCTTTGGACGCCGCCAAAAAGCCCGGAAGATGGAATGCATGATGTGGAAGTGACTTTCGATGAGCCTGGAACCTACGTTCTATGGGGACGGGCCGATGACGGTGGTCTCTATGACGATGCTTATATCACGGTAAACGTGACTGAGTAGCATTCGCTTGATATTTCAATGAATGCTAATTTAAAAAGGGCGGTTTACCGCCCTTTTTTGTGGCTGGGATTTCTAGCCATTGCCTTTAAATTGGGGGTGCTTACATATTCCTGCGGTACTGCCCTCCAACCTCGAAGAACGTGTCTGTTATCTGACCCAAGCTGCAATAGCGCACCGCGTTCATCAATTCTTCAAAGACATTCTCGTTATTGATAGCGGCGCGACGCAGACGCTCTAAAGCCCCAACAGAGTGCTCGGCATTTCTAGATTTGAATGCCGCCAAACGGTCTATCTGACTTTGCTTCTCAGTTTCGGTCGAGCGTGCTAATTCTATTTCCACTTCCGCTTCAGGCTCTGGGTTTAGAAAAGTATTAACTCCAATCAAAGGCAGGCTACCATCGTGTTTTCGATGCTCGTAATACATTGATTCGTCCTGAATCTTGCCGCGCTGGTATCCAGTTTCCATAGCCCCTAAAACTCCGCCGCGTTCGGAAATGCGTTCAAATTCCTGAAGCACGGCTTCCTCTAAGAGATCCGTTAATTCATCAATGATGAACGAGCCCTGACTCGAGTTTTCGTTGACAGCTAGACCCCATTCTTTGTTGATGATTAGCTGTATAGCCATCGCCCTGCGCACTGACTCTTCAGTAGGTGTGGTTACCGCCTCGTCATAGGCGTTCGTGTGTAGGCTGTTGCAGTTGTCATACACGGCGATCAATGCCTGCAGCGTCGTGCGAATATCATTAAAGGACATCTCCTGTGCATGCAAGGATCTGCCTGATGTCTGTATGTGGTATTTGAGTTTTTGGCTACGCTCGCTAGCGCCATATTTAAAGCGCATGGCTGTAGCCCAAATGCGCCTAGCAACTCGGCCCAAGACTGTGTATTCCGGATCCATACCATTAGAGAAAAAGAAGGATAGATTATGTGCGAAGTCATCCACCTTCATGCCGCGGGCGATATACGCCTCTACAAAGGTGAAGCCATTAGAAAGCGTGAATGCGAGCTGCGAGATAGGATTCGCACCGGCTTCGGCAATGTGATATCCCGAGATTGAAACAGAATAGAAGTTGCGAATCCTATTGGCAGTGAAATACTCCTGAATATCGCCCATCAACTTGAGGCTAAATTCGGTAGAGAAAATGCAAGTGTTCTGGCCCTGATCCTCTTTCAATATGTCCGCTTGAACAGTGCCGCGGACATTTTCAAGTGCCTGCGCTTTTAGTGATTCGTATTCCTCGGTAGTCGGTGAGGCATCGTTCGCGCCCTTAAACTTTTCCACCTGCTGATCTATCGCGGCATTCATATACATTGCGAGTATCGTTGGCGCGGGCCCATTTATTGTCATCGACACGGATGTTGTAGGGCTGCATAGATCAAAGCCGCTATAGAGTTCTTTCATGTCATCGAGTGTGGCGATAGAGACGCCGGAGTTACCTACCTTGCCGTAGATGTCCGGCTGTACCGCTGGATCGAAACCATACAGCGTCACTGAATCGAATGCGGTGGAGAGGCGTTTGGCTTGGGAGTGTTCGGAGAGCTGCTTGAAGCGCCGGTTAGTGCGAAATGCATCTCCCTCGCCAGCAAACATACGTGTTGGGTCTTCCGACTCACGCTTAAACTGAAACACGCCAGCGGTAAAGGGAAAGCGTCCAGGAACATTTTCCAAGAGCAGCCATTTCAATAACTCGCCGTGATCTTTGTAGCCGGGCAGGGCTACTCGAGGAATCTTTGTGCCAGACAGTGATGTGCGCGTGAGGGCGGTGCGGATCTCTTGGTCTCTAACCTTCACGACATACTCTTCAGCGGAGTAGTCCTCAACTAGTTGTGGCCAGGTATCCAATAATCGCTTCGCTTTACTATCCATAGCGCTGTCTTTAAGTGCTATGAGTTCATCAAGCTCGGAGCTGTCTTTTGATGCGGCATCCAACATGGTTTTACTGGCGGCGAGTTGCTGCCTCTCGCGAGCGAGTTGTGATTGAGTCTGCACCTGGTTATGGTAGCCACGCACGACTTCAGCTATCTCGGCCAGATAGCGCTGCTGGCCGGCGGGGATAATTAATGTTGTTTGTGTCGACTTTTTAGTGTCCAGTGACTCGATAGACTGGGGATAGTCTCGCAAGCCTTTCTCTCGCAACAACGGAACGAGTGCCTGGTACAGCGCAGTAATACCATCGTCATTGAACTTGGACGCTATAGTGCCGAACACTGGCATCTTATCGGGCATTCTATCGAAGGCTTCGCGATTGCGCTGCACTTGCTTGCAGACGTCCCTGAGTGCGTCCTCGCTTCCTTTTCGATCGAACTTGTTGATAGCAAAGATATCGGCATAGTCCAGCATGTCGATCTTTTCCAGTTGGCTAGCCGCGCCGAATTCGGGAGTCATGACATACAAAGAAGTATCAACAAAAGGAACGATACCTGCGTCACCCTGGCCGATGCCTGGGGTTTCCACAATGATGAGGTCGAATCCTGAGAGCTTAAGAACGGCGATAATCTCGCTCAATCTCTCGGGAATTTCTACGGTAGCATCTCGTGTGGCTATCGAACTGTCTCTTATACACATCTCCGAGCCCACGAGACCGAGGC
>CAJXQP010000271.1 GCA_913058275.1 uncultured Gammaproteobacteria bacterium
CGAGATCAGCCTCGGTCTCGTGGGCTCGGAGATGTGTATAAGAGACAGGTACTCATCAAGGAACTCACCAATACTCATTGTCCAGAAGCGCATGGTGTCGGCAAGGCCTTCTTCACCCATGCTACCAAAGGACTTGGCCAATACAGCTAGTTCTTTCAAATCTCTGGGTTTAAGCGATGTAGGATCTGGCGGAGTACGCATTAAAAATGGGCGAATCAAGCGCGTCTGCTTCATTACGTCAGCTTCATAGCGCTCATAGGCACTGGCATCACGCTTAGAGTGCCGAGCGACTTCGCGCAACAAACGCTCATGATCAGCATGGTTCCCGAAGTAGTCACCATTTTGTTTAAAGGTCACTCCACCGCCATAAGGCACAACCTGCAAGCCGTGACGCGGCAACTCTAAATCACGAATGATTTCAGGCCGCAACAGACTACATACGTATGAACAGTTAGAGTACTTCCAATCGGGGTAAAGCTCTCGGCTGACCGTGGCACCACCAATGTAAGCATTCTTTTCCAACACTAAGACATTCAATCCTGCCTTTGCCAAATAAGCGGCATTGGTTAGACCGTTGTGTCCTGCTCCGATAACAATCGCATCATATTTTTTCATAGTGTCAGGCTACTCCAAACCATCAGCTAGCGCCACATGACGCATTAAAAACAAAATTTCAGAAAGCAGGATGCCAAAAATTAAATCCCCTGTCTACAGAAAATGAATGGTTATTCATTCAGTTGCGCAGAGCGAATCAATGGTTTATGGTTTGAGAAGTGCCGGTTATTGTCCAGTTCAAATGCGACATTAATCGGGTATATTTCTTTAGAGGACGGTGAATGGAAGCGTTCAAAACGGAACTCGCGGGTACCCCAAGGTCGCTTTCCAAACAAGCTAGGCGCAAGCAGCTTATTGAGGCGACGATTAAATGTATCGCCGACAAAGGCTTGTCTGGCACCACCATGGCCGACGTCACCCAGCAAGCCGGCTTGAGTTTAGGCATCGTTAATCTGCATTTCCAAAGCAAAGAAAAATTACTCATCGAAACAATGCGTTATATTTCCGACGAATATACTAACGGGTTAACGAAAATTTTTAATGATCAAAGCCTCGATACTGAACAAAAAATTCTCGCACATATTAATTTTGATTTCAGCCGCAAAATTACTGATCGCAACAAGCTAGCGGTGTGGTTTGCATTCTGGGGAGAGACCAAGTCCCGTCCCACTTATCTGTCTATTTGCGCTAGCTACATTGGCGAGATTGCTAAAAACTTAACAGAGCTGTTTGCCTTGCTCAAACAACAAGGTGACTATGAACAGGTCGATCCTGAATTGGTATGCACCTGTTATACCGCGCTGTGCGACGGCTTGTGGCTAGATTTGTTAGTCACGCCCAAAGGCTTAAATCCCTCGCAGGCGCAGGACGTGGCTATGCATTATCTTGCCACTCAATTTCCCAATCATTTTAAGACTCAAGCAGGACGCTAAGCACAGGAGATACACCATGGAGATTCAACACAAGCAAAGCACCATTGACTGGCAAGAGAAGGTTCGTCAGTTTGTGGACGCAGAATTAATTCCATGGGAAATAGAAGCTGAAATGAACGAAGGCGTGATTCCTGAATCAGCCAGCAAGAATATGCAAGACAAAGCGATTGCATTGGGTCTTTCAAAGATGGATGCACCCGCCCAGTACGGCGGCTTAAGTATGAGTATGGTTGACCAGGTTGCCGCATGGGAACAGCTAGGTCGGGTCACCAACGCGCTGTGCTGGTGTTTCCCCGAAGCCCAGCACTGGATGTTTGAGGCCTGTGCTGATAGTGAGTACCAAATAGAAAACTATCTTAGTGGACTCATGGATGGCAGTTTGCGCGAATGCTATGCCATCACTGAAGCCGAGTCTGGCTCTTATGAGGTCACTAATGCTACGGCCAAAAGCTGTGAGGGCGGATACTCGCTCAATGGTGAAAAGTGGTTTGTGACTACGGCTAACATGGCCGACTTCTTTTTTGTTCAAGCAAAAACTGACAACGGCGAAGAAGCCTTATTTTTTGTTGATATCGCCGCCCCTGGCGTTACCATGATTGAAAATCCAGTGTTCTCGCATACGTTTCCTTCTCACCATCCCACCTACAGTTTCGACAATGTGTTTGTTGCCGAAAAAGATCGTATTGGCGGCGAAGGTTCAGGCATGGATTACAGCCGCAGTTGGTTTCGCCATGAGCGGCTGACTATTTCTGCCCGTATGCTCGGTGCTGCGACTCGCATGATTGAAGAAGCCACGGCATGGGCCGCGCAACGGGATATTCAAGGCGAAAAGCTTATCGAAAAACAAGCCATTCAGTTCAGTCTAGCTGACAGTGCTACCGAACTTTGGGCCGCAACTCTGATGGTTTATGAAGCTGCCGAGGCCCATGATCGTGGTGATGATCTAAAGTCTCTGCATGCGCGTTGCTCAATGGTTAAGCTCTATTCCACCGAGATGGCCAATCGGGTGGCCGACCGCTGCCTGCAAATTTGGGGTGGCAGGGGTTATCGCAGAGACAATGCCGTAGAACGATTTTATCGAGAGGTACGAGTTGACCGTATTTGGGAAGGTAGCAGTGAAATGCAACGAATGGTGATTGCTCGTGCTCTGCAAAAACGAGGTTTAAAAGGAATGTAATGTGCTGATACAACAACGATTTCATCGTTTGTCTCGACACCTAGCTAAATGGACCTGGCTGGTACTCAGCCTTATTGCCATTTCATCTATCAGTACCGCCTCCGAGCAAGACCTTATCGACGCCGCACAAGGCACGCCGCAAAAACTTAATATTTATAACTGGGCCGACTACATTCACCCCGACGCCATCACCAGATTCGAAGAAGAATTCGGTATCGATATCACCTATGATATTTATGACTCCAGTGAAATCGTCGATACCAAGTTAATGACTGGCCGCAGTGGCTACGATGTTGTCGTACATGCAGCGTCTTTTACCGCACGACTCGCAACCGTAGGCATTTTCCATCCGGTAGATTTTAACAAGCTCCCCAACTGGCGCCACCTAGACCCCAATTTAATCCGCAGAGCCGATGAAAAATATTCTAATGGCCTGCAGGGCGTTCCTTTTTTCTGGGGAACTACTGGCATTACTTATAATGTTGATCTCATTAAAGAGCGCATGCCCAACGCGCCTCTGGATAGCTCGGCTCTTATATTTGATCCAGAGATTATTTCTAAGTTTACTGATTGTGGCATTTCATTTTTAGATGACCCGACATCGGTCATACCCATGGCAATGATGTACCTGGGTTACCCCGCCAACTCTGTAGATTTACAACAGCTAAAGGAAGTGGAAACGCTGGTCAAAGCCGTGCGCCCCTTCATTACTTATTTTAGTTCCACCAAAATGCTCTTAGATTTACCCAGCGAAGAAGTCTGCATTGCCATGAGCTGGTCCGGTGATTATTCAGTGGCCTCCAACAGAGCCAAAGAGGCCGGTATAGACATTAATTTGGACTATATTATTCCTAAAGAAGGTGGGGGCATGTGGTTCGATAATATGTATATTCCAGAAGATGCGCCCCATCGTGAGAATGCCTACCTGTTTTTAAACTATATGCTGCGTCCAGAAGTTATTGCCGCCTCCACCGACTATATTGGGTATGCCAACGCGAACAAGTCAGCGACACCACTGGTGAATCCGAGTCTGACTGCAAACGTTGCCATTTACCCTGATGCTGAAACCTTACAACGATTGCAAACCACAGAAGTGCTAGCCCCCAAAGAAGAGCGCAAGCGATCGCGCACCTGGACTAAAATTAAAACCGGACTTTAATGACCATGAACAGAGAAGACGTAATGAAGGCACAGCGATCAACAAAGTCCTATGTTGCAGCAACACCATGGCTAGATCCGGAAGCGACACCTTTTATTCAGATAAAAGGTCTGAGCAAGCAGTTTGATGACTTTACGGCTGTGGACAATGTCACTTTAGACATCTACAAAGGCGAGTTATTTACCATTCTCGGTGGCTCTGGGTGCGGTAAATCGACACTACTGCGAATGCTTGCCGGCTTTGAGGTACCCAGTGCCGGGCAAATCATTATTGATGGCGTGGACATGGCCAATATTCCTGCTTATGACAGACCTATCAACATGATGTTTCAGTCCTATGCGGTATTCCCACACATGACAGTAGAGCAAAATATAGGCTATGGGCTAAAAAAAGACAAACTCGCTAAAGCTGAGATAGCAACTCGGGTAAAAGACATGCTCCACCTTGTACAACTAGATGAATTAGCCAAGCGAAAACCTCACCACCTCTCTGGTGGTCAACGTCAACGGGTTGCATTGGCCCGCGCCTTAATTAAACAACCCAAGGTACCTGTCTCTTATACACATCTGACGCTGCCGACGAAT
>CAJXQP010000272.1 GCA_913058275.1 uncultured Gammaproteobacteria bacterium
GTGTATAAGAGACAGTTGACGTATTTACCTCGGAAGATCTCAGAGCTGTTTCTTATACTGATACCAACGACATTCTTAAGACATTGGTGCCGTCCTTCAACCTTGGAAGACAGCCCATCTCTGACGGATCCTCGTTTATCCGGCCCGCCGAACTTCGCGGCCTGCCCACAGATAAAACTCTGGTGCTGGTTAACTCCAAGCGCCGCCACCGTTCCGCGCTAGTATCCATCGGCGGCTCTGGTACTCAGGGGCCCGATATATCTACCATTCCATCCATTGCATTGAAAAACATCGAAGTGCTACGTGATGGTGCTTCGGCACAGTATGGCTCTGACGCCATCGCCGGTGTAATTAACTTCATTCTCAAAGATGCCGACGATGGATTCAGCCTTTCTATCGATAGCGGTGAATTCAGCGAAGGTGACGGTGCCCAGACTACGGTGCAGGCCAATCTCGGTTTGCCTCTAGGGGAAAGTGGATTTATTAATATGTCCGCTGAAATTTCTGAGGCGGATGCTACTTCTCGATCAGAGCAATACTGTGAAAGTTGGTTTTGTGCCGATCCAAACGGTGCCCACCCGTACAATATTAGATCTGGACAGAACGGTGGAGATGCCGCCTTCTTGGCAGGTTTACCCAGCGCCAATATAGGCCAAGATGATGTGGTCAACCCATGGGGTCAACCGAATCAAGAAGCTGCGCGCTTTTTCTTCAATGCCGGCTATCAAATTGATGCTGACACCGAGGCCTATGCCTTCGGCAACATCTCGGAGAGCGAATCCGATGGCGGTTTCTTCTATCGCTACCCTGGTAATGGAACCATAGAGGACCTGAGAGAGGCCGATGGCGGTATCTACAACCCGCTAGAGAAATATCCCGGTGGTTTCACGCCAAGATTCTTTGGTGAGGTATCCGACTTCTCCTTATTGGGAGGAATTCGAGGTTCCTTCGATAACGGTCTCAACTACGACTTCAGTGGAAGAACCGGTGAGAGTGAGATCAGATATACTCTGGCTAACACCATTAACCCCTCACAGGGACGAGCTTCCCAGCAGTCCTTTAAGCCTGGGGATTTAATTAACTCTGAAACTCAATTCCAAGCCGATTTCAACTATGAGTTTGAATCAAGCTTCGCCAGTCCCGTGCTGCTCGCCTTCGGCGCCAGCTACATGGACGAGTCTTACGAAGTAGTGCAAGGGGAACTAAATTCCTATGTGGCAGGCCCACACGCGACGCCGGACCCATTCGGCCTTTGTAACGCTGATATGACTGCTTCCACAGCTGGAATGAATGTAATCGCTGGAGGTTCGACTCTGGATTGCGCCAACTCAGGTGACCCCGTGTATCAGGTAGTGGGAGTGGGCTCGAATGGGTTTCCAGGATTCTCCCCACAGTTCTCTGAAAAGTATGAGCGTAGCTCAACAGCGCTTTTCGCTGACGTCAGTGCGGACATAACCGATAACCTCTTCCTGCAAGGTGCGATTCGTTACGAGGACTACAGCGACTTCGATGCTGAGACCGTTGTTAAGGTCGCAGGCCTCTATCGATTCACGGATAATTTTGCAATTCGCGGCTCCATCGGTACCGGTTTCCGTGCACCGACACCGGGACAGCAGGGAACGATCAACGTATCGACTCGACTACCCAATGGTTTTCCGGTTGCGACAGGTCTGTTCCCAGCTGGTGGTCCAGTGGCTCAAGCACTAGGCGCAACTCCACTTACGCCTGAGACATCCACTAACTACACTATTGGTTTTACGGCTAATATAGCTGAGCTAGATCTGACTGTGGACTTTTATCGAATCAATCTCGATGACGCTACTTATGCGATATCGACGCGAGACGTGTCCACTGATCCTACTTCTGGCGACGCCTACCAAAACTTCCTGCTGTTGGATAATGCCGGCGTTGCCGGCGCTAATTCCATTGGTGGTGTTTTGTATTTCACCAACGGCTTTGACGTTTCAAGCGAGGGAGTCGACATTGTTGCCTCCTATCCGCTTAACTGGGATTCCGCTGGCTCCACCAACTTGTCTGTGGCGCTAAGCTATAACAAGAAGGCTTTTGAATCTGATCCGAGCGCTTTCCGAAATGAAGAGGCTCAGTTTGATTATGTAAACTACAATCCAAACTGGCGTGGCGTCTTCACGGCTGCACACGATATCAACGATCTGAGATTAACCGCGAGAGCGAGCTACTGGGGTGAGCATGAGAATGCAAACTCAGGCACTTCCCGTCGGCAAGTTCAGGATCCTACCTGGTTCGTCGATCTCGAAGCTCAGTATCAGATCAACGACACCTTCAGGATAGCCGCTGGTGGTCGTAATGTATTCGATGAGTACCCTGCGAAGGGCAATGTCGGCGATACTTGCTGTGGACGTCTTTATGAGTCTGGCACTGTTGTAGACTGGAACGGTTCGTATTGGTTTGCTCGTCTAACTGCTGATTTCTAAATCGGCAATTAGTACTACCCTCTCTTGAGTTAGAGAGAGTAAAATAATGAAAAGGGCGGTAAGCGATTACCGCCCTTTTTTTATGCGGCATTAAAGCAAGACATAGATTTAAATGATTTAGGACTCGCCCTTTTAGATACTTGCGGCCTTAAGTGGATCAGCATGGCCTGCCGTCCTTTTCTATTCCCTCTTCCCTTTTTAGATGTACGGTTTAACTATGACTACAATTACAATTTACACCTCAACCTACTGCGCCTACTGCACTGCCGCGAAAAACCTCCTAGCCAGCAGAGACTACGAGTTCGAGGAAATTAATATGCAAGGTAATCAGGAGCTCATGCTTGAGGTCATGCAAAAATCCGGGCAGCGCACCGTTCCGCAAATTTTCGTCGGCGAGAAGTCGATCGGTGGCTATCAGGAGTTATTGGCGAGCACAGCCAGTGGTGAATTCGACGCGTTACTCACCCCCTAAAAAATACTAGATACTGCTAGGCACACACTCAAAGTCATAGCCGTGATGAGGCTTGTAGCCGGCAACCCAAAGCAAGGGAACTGTCCCTAATATTCCGCCAACTATAGCGCCCACATCTGCCTCCTCGCTACGCCTAAAGCTGTAGTTTTCCGCCGCGCAACCGTCTTTTCGTATCTCTACATCGTTCTTTGAGAACTCGACTTTCTGATCTGTATAGTGAGCGTGTCCCGTGCCCATGTATTCGCCATTCACATAAATTCGCGAGTCAGGATCTGAAGACCTGATTACCGCAGTGCTACTGCATGCCGTCACCCGCATTGCACTTAAAAGTAATAAATTTCTCATTGCTACCCTCATTACGTTCTGCTGTTAATTGTTGTCGAAGCACGGCATCTCAATATACGGCTTAATTCCAGTTGAATAGACAGCATTCTCCTCCCGCTGTATCGTTAAAAAATTGCATTTAACGCACGTAAATACTGGATAAGGGACAACAATCCGATCCATACCCAAACACAGATTTCTCTACACTAGAATCAAGAAGATGCATTGAACAATGACAAGTATCAAAACACGGAGAGGTAATGAGAAAATTAGCACAGAAATCGATAGTAGGAATGCTTGCAGCGGCGGCAATAGAAACCTGATAGGGATAACGGTTATCCCTGTGTTTTCTTATGCTGCCTGAATGCATTTTTATACCCTGTGGAGGCTGTTGCCAGATAGGTATAACCTAATTGTGGTCGTGATGATTTCACCCTTTGTGTAGACAAGTAGCCTGCTAGTAAAATTAAAAACCAACTAGCGTAAATCTAAAGTAGGGGCTGTTTTAATCTTCTGCCTAGGTCTGTAAAGTATGGTTACAGCTATAGATGTAGGATTTGGCTTCACGCCTGCCCGCGCCCGGAGATAATAATGATAAGAACTCGATTCCGAACTTTTGCAGGACCCATCACTAGTACTGCTCTTTCCCTACTATCGCTCATCTTTACCCCTACTACGCTTCTGGCCGCCGAAGACGAAGCCGTAGCGATCTTCACTCAGGCACAAGCCACCGCCGGACAAGCAGGCTATGAGAAAAACTGCGCATCATGCCATGGCAACACCTTGGAAGGATTTGGATTAATACCGAGCCTGACTGGCGCTGTCTTTGCCGGTCGCTGGGGTGATAAGCCTGCCGACCAATTAGCCAACAGCATAAACCGCATGCCGCCCGGCGCTGAAGGCAGTCTCGACCCCTCGGAATACACACAGATTCTTGCCTATGTCTTAGAGCACAATGGCTTGTCTGCTGGTAATACTGAATTGCCGACTGGAATCGATGCCCTCGCCACGTTAACCATTCCGGCTTCTGAACTAACCAATGCCGGCGCGGCGTCATCGGCACCGCTTTTGTATAACAGCGATGGGCCACTAGTCAGCTCTAGCCGTTTAGAGTCGCTTACAGCCGTTACCGACGACATGCTATTGAATCCC
>CAJXQP010000273.1 GCA_913058275.1 uncultured Gammaproteobacteria bacterium
ATTGCGCCCAACACTGCCAGACGTTCAACTTGATCGGGCCGTGAGAAGCCAAAGTGCACGATTACCGTGCGGTGATCTTCGCGAGGATTACGATCGATATTGGCCTCCAGATTATCAAGAACCATATCGAGTCCCGCATCACCGTTCTGATGAACATGAATCTGGTATCCAGCATCCCAATAGATGCGAAAGGCCCGGGCAAAAACTTCTGGCTCCATTAGCCACTCTCCATGATGGCCATCTAAATAACCTTCACTCATCTGCATTAACTGACTAAACATCGCACCATCGGAAAACAGCTTTACCTGCCCTGGGATAAATTCAGTCATCCCCTGCGCAGACGCATACAACTTTTCAATTTCGGTGATCACTTCATCTTCTGGATAAGTACGAGCAAACGACCTTCCATCTGCTATGTAATACATTCGAAACGGTGTTTTCGCATCGCCGAACACTTGATTCTGCAATGCAATCAGGGCTGGTGAAACGATTCCGCCTGGTTCCGCTATCAGCGTGCTTCCGGCCGCATGCCAATAGGCTTCTAACTTCTCTAGGGCCGGCAGGTAACGAGCGGAACGAAAGAGATCAGCAAACACCGCAGGCACGACTAGGCTCTGCCCCTGCTCCCAGAAATGTCCCTCGACAAGATTGATCTGCGCGCGCACTGATTCTGGAGCGCCGTCGATCATGGCTTGGTCTATGTCAAAATACTCCAGCGCGGCGGTATTGTGAATTTGTTCGTGCAAAGACCTCTGCATCACAACGATAGGAATAGTGCTACTGATTTCGTCCAGGTCAGCGCGCGTCAGCTCACCATGAAAAAGTTGGTGAAAACCCCAAGTGTAAAGGACCTCCGCTGAATCAGAATGTTCGCTCACAATACTTTCAAGACGCTGTCGATAATCAGCCGCATCTATTGCACGCCGGACTGTCTTCTCGGGTAGAACCCAGTCTTCAATAGACAGGATTTCAGTCATGAACAAGAGACTGGCGAGCCACGCATGTTCGTGTTGATTGATAAGCCCGGGAATAAGCACCAGATCTGCAAAGCGGGAATCGACTGTCAGGGCCTTATCAGAGAGGGATCTTTGTATCTCTTCGAGTGAGCCCGTTGCGATTATTCTATTCTCTTCAACCGCGACAGCCTGCACTACCGGATGACTCGGATCGAGAGTAATTATTTCACGGGCTGTGTATACAACGATTGAAGAAGCATCCTGCGCAAAAGAAGTCGTTGAAAATAAAATACACAGAGCCACGTTTCGTACTTTGATATTGAATTTCATCATTGACTCCAATTTACTCAGCAACGAAATATTTTGTCTAATCCAGATCAAGGTTAATAAGTCGGACACATGAAACCCCGTTAGGCAGTATGGCGAAAAATGCAGAGATGAGTAGTTTCATAGCTTTGTTCTCAGAAATACCTAATCGTTCGTCCAGAATAGTATGTATACGGGTGCAATGGAACCATCCTGACTTATCGGGGTGTGCCCCTAGGGTGGGGTGCTGGCTAGGCAGTTACTAGAAAACAGGGGTGGGTAGCTTGCCTTTGTATAAAGTGAAGAGGGGGGTTACTCAAGTCTTCTATCGTGTATTTCATTGGCAGCTAGTGATTTAAGTGGCTATTGGGATCGTCGTACACAGACAGTACTGGCTATTTACTCAGGCCTCTATTGTTTCTTGTTGATTAGTTCTCTGCAAGATACTAACGTACGCTGCATACCCTGGAAATACGGTGAGAACTCATGAAAACCAAACTGTTCATATTAGTCTCAATCCTGTTAGCCCCACTTGGTGCATCCCTCGCCCAGACGGCTGACGATTATGTTGCTCCTCGAACGGAATGGGGCCAGCCCGACTTGCAGGGAGTCTGGAACTTCAATTCCAGCACACCGATGCAGCGACCCGAGCGCTTCGGCACGCAGGAATTTTTAACGCCAGAAGAAGTAGAGCAAGACCAGGCCCAGCAAGAAGAGCGCCGCATCGCCGCCGATGCGGCGGAAGCCGAGCTTGTACTGGACCCTCAAGCTCCAGCAATTGGCGATGATCCTGGTGGATATAACAATTTCTGGTATGAAACTGCGAGCATCGGCGAAAACGTTCGCACGTCACTTATCGTCTATCCTACAGACGGCCGCTTTCCCGATCGAGTCGAAGGCACTGCGGTACATACCGCAAATCTTGGGCCCGATGTCGAGGGCGACCGCCCAGTGCTTGCTGTCTTCGGTGGCATTGGCAAGGACGGACCAGAAGACCGAGGTCTATCAGAGAGATGCTTAATAGGCTTCAATGCCGGGCCTCCATTTACCGGCGGTGGCTACAACGCAAATGTGCAGATTTTTCAGAACAAGGACCATGCTGTAATTATGACCGAGATGGTTCACGACGCCCGCATCGTTCCACTGGATGATCGTGGCGCACTCGATAATGATATCCGCCAGTGGTCAGGTGATTCTCGTGGCTACTGGGAAGGTGATTCGCTGGTGGTGACGACCAGAAATTTCACCGACCTCACGCCTAGCTTCAGTCGTTTTGGAAATGCCAAAGACAAGGTGCTCACCGAACGATTTACTCGTACAGATCAATTCACAGTCGAGTACGAGTGGACGCTTGAGGACCCTTCCACATTTACGGATAAGATTGTTGCGACGATGCCAATGACAAAAGTGGCAGGCATCTTGTATGAGTATGGCTGCCATGAGGGCAACTATGGCATGCAGAATATCCTTCGTGGAGAACGCATGCTAGAGCGTCGTGCGGCCGCCGGAGAGAGTGGGAATTAATTAGGGGGGTCGGAGTAAATAGTCAGCACTGACTATTTACTCCGACCCCCTTAACCTAGTTCGTCCCTATCAAGTCGATTATCTACCAAAGCTTCCAAAACAATGGACTCTCCCAACTTACCGATCTATCCTAAATTTTCATCAATACCCTAGGGAGTTACACTAATGTCGGACCATAGAATCCCACCAGTAATCAGCCTTATTTTTGCAGCGCTAATTCTCTCAGGATGCGGACCCGAATCCGACTCTACTGCCCAGATTATCAGCGACACTCAGTCCGAGTCTTCGATTCCCTCTATCTCGAATTACACCATCGAAGACTTCATGAGCAGCACCGCCTATCGAGGCGCAAGCTTTTCTCATGACAACGCAAAAATTCTAGTCAGTAACAACAGCTCCGGCATCTACAATGTTTATGCTGTAAATACCGATGGCAGCGGTGAAACCCAACTCACCGATTCCACCACCAATGCCATGGTGGCAATCTCTTACTTCCCAGATGACGAGCGCTTTCTATTTACTGCAGATCAAGGCGGAAACGAATTGAACCATCTGTACCTACAAGGGCCAAATGGCAGCGTGGTTGACCTTACCCCTGGCGAAAATCTTAAAGCATCCTTCAGCGGCTGGGCTGGAGACAATCAATCATTCTACGTTCAGACCAATGAACGCGACCCGCGATTCTTCGATGTTTATGAATACTCACTCTCAGAGGGCTATCCGCGTGAAATGTTTTTCCTGAATGAGGAAGGATTTTTCCCATCTTCTATCTCTGACAACGGCCAGTATATTTCTCTGTTAAAAGCCATTACAACCAACGACACCAACCTCTACGTGCAAGATTTGAGCAATGGTGAGCGCACCGAGATCACGCCTCACACCGGAAATGTCTCTTCTTCACCCAGTGCTTTTTCACCGGATAATCTCTATTTCTATTACACCACAGACGAAGGCAGTGAATACCAGCACCTTATGCGCCATGATTTGGCCAACGGTGACAAAGAAACAGTCGTAGAGATGGACTGGGATATTTATTACGGCGTCTTTTCGCGAGAAGGAAATTATCTTGTTGTGGCCGCCAATGTCGATGCCCGTACCCAACTGTTGATGTATGATGCAAATACTCTGGAGCCTCTAGATGCCCCGGGGATCGATAATGTAAATGTCACCTCAGTGCAGTTCTCACATGGTGATACCGAAGTTGCCCTGTATGGCAGCGGTAGCCGCTTTCCCAGCGACCTTTTTGTGAAATCTATAAGCAGTAACGAACAAGCAAGACGCTTAACCCAAAGCCTGAACGCTAACATCGACTCCGAACATCTAGTAGATGCTGATGTCGTGCGCTTCTCCTCCTATGATGGCGTTGAAGTGCCCGGTGTACTCTACGTCCCTCATAGCGCCAGCGCTGACAATAAGGCGGCGGCGATGGTATGGGTGCACGGCGGACCGGGCGGCCAAACTCGCGCTAGTTACAGCCCTCTTATTCAGTACTTAGTCAACCATGGTTATGTCGTTTACGGCATCAATAATCGCGGGAGCTCTGGTTACGGCAAAACCTTTTATGCCTGTCTCTTATACACATCTCCGAGCCCACGAGACCGAGGCTGATCTC
>CAJXQP010000274.1 GCA_913058275.1 uncultured Gammaproteobacteria bacterium
CGAGATCAGCCTCGGTCTCGTGGGCTCGGAGATGTGTATAAGAGACAGGTAGAGAGGCTTATTCCCCAGATAAAAATGTCTCACAAACCCTGGGAAGTCCATTTGGCTGCATTGTTAGGCGATGTCGCGCCGGCGACTGAAATCCGCGCCGGTAATAAATCTTTGTATTAGTGATTGGAGCTCGTTTATTGGTTTCTACATGCCTATTTCGGATAGTAATTTTCTATTTCAAACTATCGTCAATTCCCTGAATTGAGAAACTGTCTAATTTCGGAAATGGCCCCTGGGGCATTGCCAAGATCGCAATGGTCAACACCTGCGATTTCGATAAATTTTGAGTTAGGAATATTATCAGCTAGATAGCGGCCCATCCTGACCGGCACTGCTAAGTCCCCAGTAAAATGTATCACCAAAGTGGGGCATTGGATCTTGCTTAGTATAGGTCTCACATCGAGAGTCTTCATATATGCAACCATTTGAGACATTGAACGTCGATTTGATAATAATTTCTCAAACCCTTTATAGGCATCATCATCAATAACATCGCGCGAAATACTGGGGAAAAATATATCTCTACTAGTGCCAGTTCCCCAGGCCTGGATTAAACCCTCAAAAGTTCCATTGGAAAGACCCATAGGATAGTCATCAGATCGTGAGAATTTCGCGGTAGTACCGAACAAGATCAACCCTGAGACACGGGCAGGATTTTCAGCCGCGTATTTCACACTCATAGGTCCGCCTTCTGAAATACCCATTAGGAAAAATTTATCGGAGTTCGTGTGATCAGCAATACATGCGATATCTTTGACTCTCTCTTCCATGCTCGCCGCTTCAGACGTTGGGTCAGAGAGCCCTTGGCCTCGTTTGTCAAAATTTATGATTTTTGAGAATTGAGCTAATGCTTCCATTGTCTCTTTGATTGGGGGTAAATGGCTTGAAACATGAAGATTGGAGATGATTCCGGGTGTCACTATCAGTGTCGGCTTATCGATTCCATGGGTATTAAAAGCGACTTTTACACCATCCGAATCAGCGAACTGTATAGGATAAGGTGAGGGGGAACTAAGCTCAGAAAGCGTTATCTTTTGAACACTGGCCGATTTTCCGCTGCCCTTTCGCATGTTTGTTAGAAATGACCTGCTAATCGCAGCTATGAATCCAAAGATGACCACAACGGCTGCGATGCCACTAAGCAGGCTTTCATTGTTAGATATCCATTCTGATAAGCTCATCATTTTCTCCAACACACCACTTTTTTTATTTTTATTAAGTATTGATAGTGACTATAGCAATTTGACTAGGAAGAAGCTGCAACTTGTGTCTGATGAGAGCATTGACAAGCCAACTTCATATTTGTTCTTTTGGGCTGGAAGTAAGTCAATTCAACAACCAGAAATCAATGAAAGATTTTTTGGAGACACTAACAACTTAAGCCTAATCTTTGGCATTCTATTACGTTAATTAGGAAGCCTGCTTCGTGCCATTAAGTTGTTAAGCTGTTAGTGTCGTCTGTCGGACAGAATCAAAAAGCCCGTAAACTACTGGATATTTACTCTGACCCCATTTCTGACCCCATTCTACATTTCTACTGAGTTTATTTTGCAAGGCGCAGAGCAAGACTGATATAAAGAACAGACCCATTTGGCCCAAGTAGAAGAGATAACAGAGATGGTATATAGCAATGACAGCACGCTTGCCACACGCCTCAGAAAGGAGTTGCAGGGCGAGGTGATGTTCGATGATTTTAGCCGCGGGCGTTACAGTACCGATGCTTCCATTTATCAGATACAACCTCTTGGGGTTACGGTTCCCAAAACAGAGCAGGATGTACAAATTGCCTTACAGATAGCTGTGGATGAAGGTATTCCGGTATTACCCCGAGGCGCTGGCACCTCCCAAACCGGCCAGGCAATCGGCGAAGCGCTGATCCTTGATACCACCAAGCATCTCAATGGGCTTCTCGAGTTTGACGCCGAGGCTCGCACAGCCTGCGTGCAACCCGGCATGGTGTTAGATCATCTAAACCGTTTCCTCAAACCCCACGGCCTGTTCTATCCCGTGGATGTCTCTACAGCCAATCGTGCAACCCTGGGTGGAATGACCGGTAATAACAGCTGCGGATCTCGCTCTATTCGCTACGGCAATATGGTGCACAATGTGCTGGCTATCGATGGCCTGCTGGCGGATGGCAGTCAGGTGCATTTTAAGACGCTGCTTGATCGTCAACTCACTGATGAAGATCCGGCGCAAATTGAATTACTCAGAAAGATGCTGGCGCTTGGCGACAGGGAAGCGCAAGAAATTGCACAGCGCTTTCCCGATCTACTGCGCCGCGTCGGTGGCTACAATATCGACGTACTCACACAACAAAACCCGAATATGTCTCACTTGCTTGTGGGCTCCGAAGGCACGCTCGCATTCTTCCAGCGCATTCACTTGAAATTGCAGCCCCTGCCGGTGCACAAGACTCTCGGCGTTTGCCACTTTTCCTCCTTCTATGAAGCCATGGAGGCAACACAGCATATTGTCGAGCTGAACCCCAGCGCTGTTGAATTAGTTGATCGCACCATGATTGATCTGGCTAGGGATATTCCGGTATTCGCGGGGACAGTTGATCGCTTTGTTCAGGGCGAGCCTCAAGCGTTATTGCTTGTCGAATTTTCTGGCGAGGAGCAGGCGGCTCAACTGCATGGCTTGTCGCAACTGGTCGAGCTAGTGGAATCCCTAGGTTCCGAGAATTCGGTTGTCGAAGCTACGGACAATGAATTTCAACAAGCCATATGGGAAGTGCGCAAATCCGGCCTCAATATAATGATGTCTATGAAGGGCGATGGGAAGCCAGTCTCCTTTATCGAAGACTGTGCGGTGGATTTGAAAGACCTTGCAGAATATACACATCGAGTAAGTGAGATTTTTCACAAACATGGAACAACTGGCACTTTTTACGCGCATGCCTCAGTAGGTTGCTTACACGTTCGCCCCATTCTCAATATGAAAGAAGAAAGTGGCGCGCAAAAAATGCGAGCAATAGTAGAGGAGACCCTAGAAATTGTTCGTGAGTACAAGGGGTCTCATTCCGGTGAACACGGAGACGGCCTTTCACGATCTGAATTTCACCTGCCCATGTTCGGACAACGCATGGTGAATTCTTTCGAGGAGGTGAAAGACAGCTTTGACCCAGCAGGCACGTTTAATCCCGGCAAGATTGTACGTCCTCCAAAAATGGACGACAGAAGCCTTTTCCGGTTTGCTCCAGGCTATTCGAATGCGCCCATCGCCACCACCATGGACTGGTCGGACTTTGGCAGCTTCAACCAGGCGCTGGAAATGTGTAATAACAACGGCGCCTGCAGAAAATCAGACGTCGCCGTCATGTGCCCGTCTTTTCGAGTAAGTGGTGATGAGCAACATGTCACTCGGGGCCGCGCAAATACGCTACGACTTGCGGTCAGCGGCCAGTTGGGGCCGGAGGCACTCTCTTCGGATGCGATGTTCGACACCATGGCACTGTGTGTTTCCTGCAAGGGCTGCAAGCGGGAATGTCCAACAGGCATCGACATGGCGAAGATGAAGATTGAATTCCTGCACCAGTATTATAAAAAAAATAGCCTGTCCTTGAAGGACCGTTTAGTCGCTTATTTGCCACGCTATGCTTATCGCATGCGGAACCTGTCTTTCCTGTTAAATTTACGTGATCAAATTGCCGGCCTAAAGAGCTTGTCGGAAATTGTGCTGGGCTTTAGCGCCAGACGCAGTTTGCCAAAGTGGCGACGTGATCAATTTCGAGCAGAAATCGAAGTGCCGTCTCAGCCAGAGATTTCTACTGCAGGCAAAGACGTGGTGTTATTAGTGGACACCTTCAATAGCTGTTTCGAGCCTGAAAATGCAAGAGCGGCATTGGCGGTACTAACCGCGGCAGGTTATTCGGTGCACGCGGCCGAACCAGCCGATAAAGCCCGACCGCTGTGCTGTGGTCGAACCTTCCTCAGCAGCGGCATGGTGGATGAGGCGCGAGTCGAGGCACAACGGGTAATTGCTAGCCTCAGGCCTTTTGTGGAGAAGGGCATACCCATAGTCGGGCTTGAGCCTTCTTGCTTACTCACTTTACGCGATGAATTTCCGTCACTGCTTCCTGGTGATGAAACTACTGCGTTATCTCAGCATGCTTTTCTATTCGAGGAATTTTTAGCAGCAGAAGAAGCCAAAGGTGAGTTACAGTTGAAACTAAAATCCTTGCCGGCAAAACGCGCGCTGCTTCACGGGCATTGCCACCAGAAGGCATTTGCAGTCATGTCGTCGGTTCAACAAGTGCTCGCCATGGTGCCGGAGTTGGTTGTGGAAACAGTAGAATCTAGTTGCTGCGGCATGGCCGGTTCATTC
>CAJXQP010000275.1 GCA_913058275.1 uncultured Gammaproteobacteria bacterium
CACTTCAGTGACCTTATCGCCGTGACTCATCCACACATCTAACTGAGACGCGTCGTTGGCATTGATACGATCTTCGATTCCCTCGAACAGTTTATTCGGCGCGATCACATCGACCTGTGCGAAACCAAACTCAGACTTGCTCGATGCCTCAACCTTGCCCGAGAAATGCTCTGCCATGGTTTGCATGCCATAACAGATACCAAGTATCGGCTTGCCAAACTCGTAAATAAACTCAGGGGGACGCGGCGACTCATCGTGGTTAGCCGACTCGGGACTTCCAGAAAAGATAATTCCCTGAGGATCAAATTCGCGACACAATTCCTCATCGACCGCGTAGTCCCAAATCTCACAATACACGCCTAACTCACGAACGCGCCGCGCAATAAGTTGAGTGTACTGGGAACCAAAATCCAGAATAAGAATTTTCTGGCTATGAATATTAGCTGTTGTCATGAAATCTCAATCTCAAATTAAAACACTATCGAATACAACTCTGGGCTCACGATCTTGAGGATAAATCATTGAGGCCCAGAGGCGAGGCAAAAGGCCTGCCCAAGTCAGGAGCTTACAATAAGTAAGTGACTGGCTTGGGCAGGCTTTTTAACTAAGCAACTGAGCATCAAGGGTTTATCCGTCTCAACTCACGCGATAATTCGGAGCTTCCTTGGTAATACTTACGTCGTGGACGTGGGACTCGTTCATGCCCGATGCCGTGATTTTTACGAATTGAGTCTTAGTACGCATCTCCTCAATATTCGCAGAACCGGTATACCCCATGCTAGAACGCAGTCCACCCATCAACTGATGAACAATAGCCGACATCGTGCCCTTATAAGGTACGCGTCCTTCGATGCCTTCGGGAACCAGCTTTTCAGTACCCGAATCTACATCCTGAAAATATCGATCACTTGATCCTTGTGAGTGCGACATGGCGCCCAAAGAACCCATACCGCGATAGGCCTTGTAGCTTCTGCCTTGATAGAGTTCAACCTCGCCTGGCGCCTCTTCCGAGCCGGCAAGCAGGCTACCAACCATCACGACGTGTGCGCCTGCAGCGATCACCTTCGCGATATCGCCAGAATAGCGAATACCACCATCAGATATCACACAGACATCGGTGCCTTTCAACGCTTCCACAACGTTAGCTACAGCAGAAATTTGCGGCACACCCACACCCGTTACGATACGCGTGGTACAGATGGAGCCGGGGCCGATACCGACTTTAACCGCGTCGGCGCCTGCCTTTGCCAAATCTCTAGCGGCATCTGCCGTGGCAATGTTGCCGCCGATCACAGAGACCTCTGGATATTTGTCCTTTACGTATTTCACCTGATCCAACACAAACTGCGAATGACCATGAGCCGTATCGACGACAACAACATCGACACCCGCTCCGATTATCGCATCGATGCGATCAGGGGTGTCGGGACCAGTGCCTATGGCTGCTGCTACGCGCAGTCTGCCCTGCTCATCTTTACAGGCATTGGGATAGTCTTCGGACTTACGGATATCTTTCAGTGTAATAAGGCCTTTTAGAACAAAACCTTGATCTACTACCAAAATCTTTTCGATGCGGTGCCGATGCAGTAGCTCCTTCACATCGTCTAGCTCGAAGTCTTCTTGGACTGTTACCAGTGAATCTTTGGCAGTCATAATAGTCGAGACCTTAGCATCGAGATTAGCCTCGAAGCGCACATCGCGACTAGTAACGATACCGGCTAGACCCGAGGAGTCTAATACCGGCATACCAGAGATATTGTGCTCGTTCATTAGAGCAACAAGGTCTCTGATAGTGGCATCGCTTGAGATCGTAATAGGATCCTTCACTACACCGCTTTCATATTTCTTTACGAGACGAACTTCTCGGGCCTGATTCTCTACACTCATGCTCTTATGGAGCACACCCAGACCACCCTCTTGAGCCATAGCAATCGCTAGACGAGACTCGGTAACCGTGTCCATCGCAGATGATATGAGAGGAATATTGAGCGCGATCGAACGCGTCAACTGGGTAGTTAGTGCTACAGTTTTGGGAAGAACAATGGAGTGCGCAGGCAGGAGTAGAACATCATCAAATGTTAAAGCCTCTTCAGCAATACGTAACATGAGATTACCACCTTGTACAAAATGGGGATTATACAGAGACAGCAGCCGCTTGTATAGATTCCCGTGGTGGCATTACTCAATTTTAGACAGCTTGCTTTAATCCATCGATGCCAAGTCTTTTCGCATAGAGACCACTCCCCAACGGAATGGTAAGCCACAGTGAAAAGTAAACCAAGCCCGCCCATTGTAAATATTCTCCCAGCACTGGGGCAACTAGACTAGAAACCAAGGCAGTCGCACCTACGATCGCCCAGGTTATGCAAGCTACTTTACAGAACGCTATCTCAAACTCGCTTAGCACAAGCTGCTCCCGCAGCCTTAGCGCGCTCTGATAGAGAGCAATCAAGATAAATGACAACGCCATAAGCCCCAGTCCGAAATAGATGAAGAGATTGATTACCTCAGACACGTCCATTATCTCTAGATTTTGCTGCAGAACTCCCCCAGAAAAATAAGAAATGCTCAGCTGTACAACCAGTTTAATTGGGTAAACGAAAATCAGTACGAGCATAGCCAAACCCAGATTCAAGTAGAGTGTGGCACGATCTTGCAAACCAAAAGTCCTACTCCAAACTGTGTGAGCTACCCAGATCAAGCCGATAATTGTTGCGCTAATTAGGAATGCCGGAATATCCTGAGAAAGATCGAGCAACCCCGGCACCGTTTTCGGTATTTCATCGATGCTGATGACTAGCATGGTAAAGACAAATGCGAAGGCCGCATCCACAAACGTTTCGATACGCGTCATATTCTCGCCGCGCAAGATACGACCATCTTCGCGCCTACAAGAATCGAGAAATTCATCTGAGAGTTTTTGCATACCTGTCCTATTCGAAAAACAGCTCTGCTATCGCTAGCCCATGCTCGCCTGCAATAGAGTAAAGCAGGTAGACCTTACCGTCTTCCTCGAAAATCGCTGGGTCTCGGAGCTGATTGACTCGCTCATCGATATGTCCACGCCTGGAAGGCGCGACCTCAAGTTCTGCACCCTCCCATTCCATCTCCGGTCTGAGCACCTCTACAGGTTCTGATTCTTGCCACTGCATCCAATCTCCGGCCATGTCGATGGTTGAGAGGAATATCCTTTCGGGCGCATGGCCCGCCTGTGTCCAGAAGACGTGCAGCGTATTATCGCGAATTAATAATGCATTGTGCCTCATGTTCTCATTGAAGAATCGCGGCCCTTTCTGAAAATCACTCAGGCCATCTTTCGACCGGTACATAAACCCAGGCATGGACAGCGCATAGTGATAGTCGCCATGTTCGATGACACGAAAATAGGGTCGCCCTAACACCTCTGGCGCACCCTCAAAGTATAGGCCGTCGTGGGATATGGCCAATCGAGTCATCTGCTCCCCTGCTCCACGCCCGTGGATATACATAACAATCTGTTGATTCTCTTCACCCACATGAACGTCGGGTGAGGCGATGTGCGCATAGAGTGATCCGCCGGCACCTGGCGCCAACGAACAGGGCGGGCAGGTCGTGGGAAAGAACGAGTCCTCAAGCTTCAAAGAGCCCGCTTCATGCGTACGCCAAGGGCCGGTGATGTCATCCGCATAGGCCAATCTGATATAAGTGCCGCGGTGATCGGCGAAATACAGGTAATACCTGCCCAGCGGATTATCTATCCAATCCGGCACTCGGATCAGTGAAGGGCCTTGGATATTGCTACCCATGCGCGCATCCATATTGGGAACGATGATAGGCCCGCCCGCCAAGCGCACAACAGTGGGAGCTTGCGCAACTGCCGCCTGTGCAAGAAAAGCGGATGCGAGCAGACATGCTGTCAGTAGTGTACGTAGCAATCGCTGCTCCATAGATTTGGCCTCATTCAGTTATTACTGAGCGCCATGGAACCTTAAGTATGTATTATTTGCAAGATTGTTTAGCCTGGAGGACACCAAGTCAGCTTACAAAGACTTGCATCCGCGCAGGACTAAAATTACTCTCTTGTGCGTATAACATCCCGTATGACACGAATCTGAACCCACCTCGAACAGGTAGGCACGATTAAGGCCCTAGCCAAAAGATACCCAGCCCATGACTATTGAAAAAGAATTAATACCGACAAGCACGCCTCTCCTTCAAAAACTAATGGGAGAACCCACGGTACATTTCTTTATCATCGCCCTATTCATTTTTTCCCTGTATGCAATCACTCAATCAGGAAACGAGAATTTATTGGAGATCGACCAGCGCGAAATCGATGCGCGCATCTTCATGCAGGAATTATCTCGCGGTGAGGAGCTTACTCTA
>CAJXQP010000276.1 GCA_913058275.1 uncultured Gammaproteobacteria bacterium
GAGATCAGCCTCGGTCTCGTGGGCTCGGAGATGTGTATAAGAGACAGGCCTATGGTCAGGCGATTCTCGCGGCCACTGGGAAGGCGAAACCCTAGTGGTTGAATCCCGAAATTTTAACGGCCTGACTCAATCATTTGGTGCGGGCGGAAAATCTGACGATAAGTTTCTCATCGAGCGATTCACACGGCTAAGCGATGACTCCATTTCCTACGAATTTACTGTCGATGACCCGCAAGCCTACACGGATAAGATAACGGGGATAATTCCGCTGACTAAAGTAGACGGACTTCTCTACGAATATGCTTGCCACGAAGGTAACTATGGCTTGCTCAACATTCTGCGTGGAGCAAGAGCCGAAGACGCACGAGAAAAAGCCGGAACAAATTGATTTGGCCGGCAATAGAGACTGCCTTATGTATGGAAAATAATTCTACCCCCTATTTGTGTCATTCATGATGATGGACAAAGAAAATGAGAAAAATGCTCTTCGCTGTATACGCTATCTCAATTGCTGTAACAGGCGCTATTTTAAGCTCTTCAGTAATCGCTCAAGTTGATTCCGACGAATACAACAAGCGAACGCCCTGGGGCGATCCCGACATTATGGGAAAGTGGTCCTACGCCAGCTTAACTCCACTACAAAGACCAAGGAATCTGGAAAATAAGGAGTTTTATACTGAAGAAGAAGCTGCTGAAATTTATGCCCGAACCCAAACCGAATCAATTGATCGTCCTGGCGATGTAGGCACCTACAATGCTGGATGGTTCGACCGTGGTGAAGTTTCTTCTGATCTACGCACAAGTTTAATTGTCGAGCCAGTGGATGGCAGGCTTCCGTTGCTGCCGGAAAGCATAGCTAAACAAGAGGCAGCCGCTGTTTACGCTCGGGAACATCCTGCTGATTCCTGGTTGGATCGAACCAATTGGGATCGGTGCATCACCTATCACGGAGTACCACCGATCTCGACAGGGTACAATAACAGCTATCAAATTGTACAAAATGAAAACTACGTCGCCATTGTTGTGGAAATGATTCACGATGTGCGCATCATTCCAATAACAGAGACGCCTAAATTAAATGACAATATTAGACAGTGGAACGGAGATTCCAGAGGCCGCTGGGAAGGCAATACTTTAGTTGTAGAAACCGCTAATTTTAGCGATAAGACTGTACACAGATTTCCTTCATCACGAGACACAATAGCAATCGAACGTTTTACACGGATTGCAGATGACATGATTGATTATCAGTTCACTATTGAAGACCCTAGTGTATACACCAAATCATGGACTGCAGTGCGCCCAATGCCCAGACTGGATGACTACACTCTTTTTGAATACGCCTGTCATGAAGGGAACTATGCCATGACTAATATCCTACGGGGAGAACGTATTTTAGAACAACGTGCAGAAGAGTCTGAATAAGCAAATACCCGACGATTTGTATATAGAAGCGCCCGAATGCATTCCGCTCTCAATTTCGCACCCACTCATTTCCCGCACCGAATTACCCAAACACTCAAAACTCGTGTGATTTGGACCTAAACCCTAATCCGCTTACTCAATTGAATAGCTAAAGACAAGTATGAAAAACCCCTTACACCCAATCCCTTGCCCTTCTGGCACTCCGCTCATTGGAAACTTGCTGTCTTTAAATGTGAAAGCGCCATTGCAGAGCCTAATGGAACTCACGCGCGAGCTAGGTCCCATCTACTGGCTAAACATGATGGGCAAACCGATGATCAGAGCGTCAGGGCCTGAAATTGTAAAAGAGTTAAGTGATGAACCCCGCTTCGATAAGTCGGCTCGAGGGCCGCTTCGTCGGGTACGCAGTATTCGGAGCGATGGCCTGTTCACCAGCGATACCAGTGCGCCTAATTGGTCGAAGGCCCACAACATTTTGATGCCAACGTTTAGCCAGCAGTCCATGGATGGCTACCTACCGCAGATGATCGATATTGCCGAGCAGCTGATGTTGAAGTGGGAACGCTTGAATGTGGATGACGAAATAGATGCGGCAAGAGACATGACAGGACTCACATTGGATACCGTGGGCTTGTGTGGATTTGATTTTCGATTCAACTCGTTCTATCGCGAAGACTTCCACCCTTTCATAGGCGCCCTCACGCGCACATTGGAAATAAGCATCTTGCAGCGGCAAATACCTCTAGAAGATATTGCGCTGCGCTCACGTCTCAAGCAACAATACAAAGATGTGTTGTACATGAACAAGCTCGTGGATGACATTGTTTCAGTACGGCGGCGCAGCGGCGGCAAGCAGCACAATTTTGGACACCCACATAAATTGAACAGCTAATCTGTTGTTATTTCAACATTCAACCTGTGCGCAATCTGTGGGCATCCAATTTAAACCAATGACTTAAGTAGAAATAACTACCCCAATCAATAGTGCGTCTGGTTTACTGTATTGTTTTCATTACGTAATATTTTTATCTTGTAAGTCGTTATAAGGGATAAGTGTTACAAACATTACATCTTCTAATAATTTAAGCATCGAGCTATACCCACTCACAAAATCACCAACTCAAACCACTCTCGCTTTGTTATCGAACTCAACGAGAGCATCGTCCCAGCTTGGAATTGAGTCAGTCTCGTACCCAAACACTTTTCCACTGCCGATCTGTGAAATACCCTTCATTGCTCTAGAATGTACTGGAGATGCTCTGTAAGCCATCATATGCTTTTTTGTTTCCCAAACAGTTAAGGTTTGTCGGTATCCATTGCGAGTTTTAAAGTCACAATGCAATACACCGTCTGCCTTTTGAGCCGCACTAGATGCTGGCATTGTAAACAACCAAAATTTAATCCATCCAATAAAACCTTTTGGTTTAAGCCCCGTTACTGAAACATACATCTGTCATTCCTACCCAATAATTGTAGTCTACTTTTTTTATTGCTCAATATCCTAGACTTACAGTGCCACATGGCATGCACGAAACACACAGAACACTCACAACTTAACGCGCCAGATCATCAATGCTGGCTTTCTCCAACTCGAAGAAAACAGGGGTACAATAATAGCTTTATAGTTTAACCGTAACCCAACCTGAAAATTTGTGTTTAAGCTAGCAGACTATTCGTGTCCATAAGTATTTAGAAGCTAAAAAATGACTAAGACAACTCAGCTGCCTTAGTCATTTATCCGAAAATTATAACTGATTTAAATAGCTGTCTAGCCTATCAGGCGACATAAGAAAAGCAGGCTTTTTCTCTGCGGCTTGAGTTTTGATCGAGGCTAGATTATCCCCAGACCCAACTTGAATTACACCTACCATCGCCATCATCATATGTGGGGTACATTGGTAAACATAAACGCCTTCGGTATCAAAGTTCACAGTAATATCTTGGCTCATCCCACCACTCCAACTTTCAGCACCTTCTGGAATCATGCTGTCCATTGAAGCTGAGTTGTGGCCTGGGTTGGTAGACTTAAAAGTAACAGAATCTCCTAGCTCAATCTTTAACATTGCAGGTTCGAAGACCATAACTCCATCAGCCCCTGTATTCAACATCTTGACCTCGTAGTTCTCGGCTAGCGCAAGACTTCCTTGTATAATTGATATAAAAACTAAAACAACTTTAAAATACTTCACATTTTTCACCTTTGATTAAATTTAATTTCTTTCTCTAAATGACCTTATACTCTGCATGCTTAGACCCCAACCTAAAGCGCCATATTTATTTAGAAAGGATGCCTGATTTGCCAGCCCAGCATTAGTAGCTCCAAGGGACTCGCCTATAGACCTAAACTATTTACCGCGTAAGGTATGGAATTTAGATTTCTAGCCGGATCACCC
Source organism: uncultured Gammaproteobacteria bacterium (assembly GCA_913058275.1). GTDB lineage: Bacteria > Pseudomonadota > Gammaproteobacteria > Pseudomonadales > Pseudohongiellaceae > UBA9145. Next base: position 3,819 of record CAJXQP010000276.1, read on the forward strand.
GACACGCCGCCTTAATCTCTGATTTGAACTTTAGCGGGATCTTAGCTTGAGGCTGGCTTTTTTCATGTATCTACAATACGCATTAAAGGCCGGCTTGGTTCTATCGTAGATAATTTTTCCACTAGCAGGGATTAAAGAGGGCAGGTGTATTTTTTAAATCTCACAAGGTCTTGGGAACGCTATTTTCTATCGAACAAATACGCGCTTGAAGGAGGGCCTCGTAGCTAAGCTCTCCTTCCAGAACAAAAATGGAAGAGGTGTGAGACCAATTACGCTGTTTTTGTTTAAACCATATACTTGAATACTGTTCAATTGTGAAACTGTCACTGTCCCGCCCAAAGGCTTTTTGAATAATTTTGCTGTTAGGAAAACGCGCAGCAATGACCTTATCACTTAGGCTGATTGCCATTTTGTTTCACTATGATAGATCTTTACGGTGTTTTTGATAATGCTAAACTGTAAAATAACCTGGCACTAATGATGAGCTAATCTGTTGCTTCGCTGTCTCTTATACACATCTCCGAGCCCACGAGACCGAGGCTGAT
>CAJXQP010000277.1 GCA_913058275.1 uncultured Gammaproteobacteria bacterium
CGAGATCAGCCTCGGTCTCGTGGGCTCGGAGATGTGTATAAGAGACAGGGCTTAAGTTGGGTGGCAATAGGATTTCAGCACATCATTCCGTGGGGCTTGGATCATATCGTGTTTGTTTTGGGTTTGTTCTTTCTGTCTACACGGTTATCGACACTATTCTATCAAGTTAGCTGTTTTACCGTTGCGCACTCACTGTCGCTTGGACTTGCCACTTTGGGCATGGTGTCAGTGCCGGCAAGCATCGTAGAACCTCTTATTGCTGCCTCGATTATCTTTATTGCAGTTGACAATCTTTGCAGCCCCGTTTTATCGCGCTGGCGATTCGTCGTAGTGACCTTGTTTGGACTGCTACATGGTTTAGGATTTGCCTCGGCGCTGTCGGAGCTCTTGTTGCCCGCAGAAAACTTTTACACAGCCCTATTGATGTTCAACCTTGGGGTTGAAGCAGGTCAGATCGCAGTGTTGGCGTTGGCTTTTGCAGCAGTTGGCTGGCTGCGGAGCTGGACTGCTTACACTGAACGTGTCGCTCGTCCGGCTACAGTCACGATTGCTGGTGTGGGTACTTATTGGTTATTAAAGCGAGTAATATTTTAATGGGTCTAATTAAACACTCTGAAAAACTACGCATCAGCGCAGGTATTGCGACGGTTGCCTCCTTATTACTGGCTTTTGACGTGGCCTTTTCCGCCATGGCGCCAGCACACTTAGCCTTCCCTCTCGATGAGCGAGCACCGGGTGAATTTCCCGATGCTTGGATACATGGCTCCAAGTCAGCAATGGACAACGATGATCCAGCAGTTCAAGTGCATGCTTATAACGAACACACCTACATTCTCCGCGAGAACAAGGCGATAAATTACGAGGGCGCCTTTATGTATCTGTTTTTTGGCAATGAGGTAGCAATGCTGATTGATCAGGGCTCTACTTCGTCGCCTGCGCTATTTCCTCTTCGCGAAGTGGTCGATGAAATCATTGATGGTTGGGAAGAGCGTAACGGCCAAGAGGATATTGAGTTAATTGTTGCCAACAGTCACTTGCATGGTGACCACTACGCTGCATGGAATCAGTTTGTCGATCGACCCAATACAGTCATGGTTGGATTGACCCATGAGGAGGTGATGGCATTTTGGGGGATAGATAATTACCCGCAGCAAATTGTTAACTTTAATCTTGGTGGAAGGGAGCTAGTAGTAACAGGAACTCCCGGACATCAGGGGTCAGAGTTGGCGATTTATGATGGCTGGACCGATCTCTTATATACTGGCGATATGTTCTATCGCGGTCGCCTCTATCTTGAGGATTGGGATGCATGGGTTGCAAGCATTCGAAAACTGCGCAGTATTGCGGATCAAAACCCTGTCGTACATCTGGTAAATAATCATATAGAAATGACCGCAAAATCTGGGGTCGACTATCCAGTTGGCACCACTTGGCAGCCCAGCGAACCACCTATGCAGATGACTCTTGAGATGCTTGATCAAGCCGTTGAAGCAAGCTTTGAAATTGAAGAACCTGGCATATATACCTACGATGATTTTCTTATTTATAACCAGGTGCCCTGGTCATACACAACGGACCCATAGAGGCTAGCAATGAAAAAATTATTTCTTTTCCTAGCCATCGTGCTAGTCAATGTTCAGAGCCACGCTCAAATTTCATTCGACAGAGAAACGGCAGCGCCAGGGAATCTCCTTTTTACTTGGATCCACGGCAGTCTGTCTGCTAAAGCTAATACGGATGTGCGTATCCAAGTACACCGGTATAACGAGCATACCTATATCCTCAGACAAAACCCTGCGATTCACTGGGAAGCGCCGTTTATGTACCTCCTCATGGGAAACGATCGTGCATTGCTGCTCGATACAGGCGCGACTGAAGAAGCCGAGTACTTCCCACTGCGTGAGGTCGTTGATCAGGTATTAACTAGGTGGTCAGATGCGCAGGGCGTTGAAATGCCCGAGCTTCTTGTATTACCGCTTGGTTCTGATCAGTCGCAGCTAGGCGCACTTGGCCAATTCAATGGTCGACCCAACACCGTGGTAATACCTCCTTCGGGAGAGTCGCGAGACCAGCTTTTTGGTGCGGGATGGCATGAGGACGGTCAACTTGACTTAGGCGGGCGCCTGCTAGAAGTTTTGCCAACCCCAGGTCTAGACGCTGCTGCCATAAGTTTATATGACCTTTGGGGCCAGCTTATATTCACTGGTAATGCCTTTTATCCTGGTCGGCTGGTAATTAGGAATTTTAAAGACTACCGCCAATCACTCGACGCTCTAGTTGAACTTGCTGAAGCTAAGCCCGTTTCCATGATCTTTGGTGGGCGTATCGAAATGACAAGTCAGCCTGGTATGGATTACCGGCTACGGTCTAATTTTCGGCCAAATGAACACTCGTTGGAATTGAGCGCAGTACATCTAGAGACAGCTTTACAGGCAGTAACGCTAATCAACGGTACAACAGATATCCGAGTTCTGAACGATTTTATTCTCATGCATGGGGTAGGGCGTGGCGCGCGCGATTCTGGTTATCCGGTGTTTATTCCGGAGCAATTTAGAGCGACTAATACCCGCTAGATCTGTCCTTAAGGTGAACGGCTGCGGCCTAAGGTCTTAGAAGGTATAAATGGAGTAGAATTACCTAGAGCATGCTTTTGGTGCGCTCGCAAATGTAGCAAAGTTGTTTAGTGCGTTTTCTTTACAACCACTACCTGTAATGATTTTAACCATTTCGGTTTTATTAGCTTCTAGCTCCATGGCATAGCCCTTGCTCAGACAGATTGGTATTTTAAAACAGATGCTAATCAACGCGGAGGTTAGTGCTAAATCAAAGCTACACATTGCAAAGTCGATATAAGATTGCAAGCGGGACGGCGACCACTCCATCGTTTTCCTTATCAGCACTAGCTTCGTATCAGGAAATTAAAGGAATTTCCGTTATGGGAGGTAGGATTTTGCAGAAGAGCAACGCAAATTCCTCGCAGCCGTTGTTGCCCATGGATGGACTAGACATCATGCAGTTAAGCAGTGCATTACTTTAATTTGGAGATAGGTTTATGAAGAAGTCTGTTGGATTAAGAGCCCTTGCGACAACGCTTTGCTCGCTCGGTTTGTTGGCATGCTTTAGTGAAGAAGATCGAGCCTCGTTAGTGACGGGAAATCTTGCGACTGCGGAAGAAATGATTGATGCGTTTTATTCCTTTGATGCAAGTAAACTACAGCCCTTTCTTTTAGAAGCCGGCGAATCTGAGCAGGGCATTCTTGGATATCAAGGCTGGGCAGAAGGAGGCAACTATATCATCGTCTCGCGATCTCCCTGTGTCGCAGAATCCGAAACTGAAATCAGCTGTGCTATCACAGTGCAGGACGATCCTGTGCTGGCGCTGGAAACCGATTTTAATGTTACCGACACGTTTCATATAACATTTAGTGAGACGGTAATTACGAAGGTCGACACGAGCTCTAATGACGAGCCTATTTATTACGAGGCAAGAGAGTGGGTAGAAGAGAACATGCCTGAGATTTTCGAAGGTCCTTGCAAGCGGACAGAGGGGATTCGCGACTCGCCTGGAGTCTGCGCTAGAGCGATGACAGAAGGCTATCGACAGTTCATGAAAGCTCAAAAGGTTGTGTCCAATCCTCTATTTATACCTCTTGATTACAACCCAACACGCCGGATCGAAACAGAAACGTTTGTATTGATTCCTCTCGGCCCTGATTTAGTCAATCAGGATTATGCGGCCTATATGTCTTCGATTGAACATCTCCAGAAGACATTTACTCGGAGTAGCGCTTGGCCACATGAAGATATAACGTTCGAAGACGCGATGAATGATGTGTTGAAAGAGCAGGAAAGATTCGTCAACCGAGAATCGTTTGCCTATTCTGTATTAACCAAAAATGGTGAGCGTGAGTTAGGCTCTGTCTATATTCGGCCGGCTAATAAACCAGGCTTTGAGGCAGAGATTTCACTCTGGGTGACTCAACAAGAATTCGACTCGGGCTTCGATGCATCGCTTTATGAATGGACACAGCTATGGATAGCAGAGAGCTGGCCATTTAAGACGGTGGCTTACCCAGGGCGCAAGATCGAATGGGCTGAATGGGATAAAATGTAAATTCTAGTTTTTGATTGAGGAGAGTAGAAATGAGTGAACCTAAAAGAGCAACTGATACGCCAATTCCGGTAGAAGTTGAGGCGGGAAAATCCTACTTTTGGTGTGCCTGTGGGCTTAGTAAAAATCAGCCTTTTTGCGACGGTGCACATAAAGGCAGTAGCTTCACTCCTGTCTCTTATACACATCTGACGCTGCCGACGAATAGAGAGGTGTAGAT